>JAKAPG010000058.1 GCA_021823085.1 Thermoplasmata archaeon
CCCGGGTCCGACTACGACTTCATGATGGCGACCAGGAAGATCCCGATCGCTGCCAGGGCGCCGATGACGGCCGCGATGATGACGAGGAACGACTGCCACAGAAGGGTCCCGAGCTGGTGGGGAGGCGAGCCGTAGTAGCTGTAGACGAACGCGAACAATATCCCGACAACGATGCCGACGATGAGGAGCGCGAGCCCGATGCCCCGGCTGCGGCCGCTCCCGAAGTAGGCAGTGAACGCCCCGGCGAGCAGCAGGAACAGCCCGAAGATCAGCAGCAGGATCGTGACGAACTGCCAGCCACCGACGCTCAGCGAACTCGACGCGGCCACGACCCCCAATCCTACCATCGAATGATCCTCTCCTCGGTTCTCAGAACCGGATTCCCGTCAAGGTCTTCGTGTCGATCACGCCGGAGATGCTGCGGATCTGGTCCACCACGAGCTGGCCGAGGGCGTTGAAGTCCTCCGCCTCGACCTTCGCGATCAGGTCGTACTCTCCGAAGAGAGGGTGCAGCTCCACGATTCCTTTCACGCGCAGGAGCTCGTTGTACACGTCGTGCTCCTTCGCGGGTGCGGTACTGATCAACACAAAGCCGATCGCCACGGTTCACCGGTGCAGATGCGGCGAGGACAACGGCCCGCTTTATAAGGATTGTCGAGAGCGGGCAGCGCTCTCCGTCAGAAACGACGGGCCGGGGTCGCGATGCGAGGGCACGTGGGCGCCTCGTGCGGGCGCCCACGGATTCTTGTCGAGTGGAGGGAACGGCGCTTAAGTAGGGGCTCCATCGGAATGGAACGCGAGGCTGCGCAGCGATGACCACCGCGCCCGGGACATGGTCCTCGCGATTGCTCGCCAAGCCGTGGCTGCTCGCCTTCGTTCCCATCAACGCTGCGACGGCCGGGTTCGGCGTCGTCCTTCCACTGATCATCCTCCTTCCGCTTCACGGGACGTGGGCCGAGGTCGCCCTCGCGGCCACGATCTTCAACACGGCGGTCATCGCGTCGTCCGTCGTATGGGGCCACCTCGCCGATCGCTACCCCCGGCGCCGCGGGTTCCTGATCGTCAACTACGCCGGCTATGCGGTGCTCTACTCGCTCATCGCCCTGCTCCCGTCGATCGGCCTCCTCTACCTTCTCTACGCCGTCATCGGGCTTGTAGCGCCGGCGGGGGCGAGCGCATCGACCCTCCTCATCCTCGAGAAGTTTCCTGAGGCCGAGCGGGCGAACGCCTACGCCTCGTTCCAGGAGATGGCGATCGTCGGCAGCATGGTCGGGCTACTCCTCGGTTTTGCGTGGACGACCGACGCGCTCGCGCTCTACTCTCTCCTGTACCTGTTGGCGGCGCTCGCGGCGGTGTCGGCGATCGCAATGTGGTTCGGCGTCAGCGAAGGCGAACGGACGGCGCTCACGACCCAGGTCGCCCACCACCTCGACAGCCTGACCGCACGTACCCGGCAGTGGCCCGGGTTCCGGATCTCGATCCCGTTCTTCCCCGTCCGGCCGCGCCTCTCCCGGCGTTCGTGGAGCCGGTTCCGTCGGTGGACCCGGGAAGAGTTGAAGCACGAGATCCCCTTGGTCCTCGCGGCGACGTTCCTGTTCAACTTCGCGGCGAATCTGTTCAACATCACGCTGACGCCGTACCTCGCGTCGGTCGGGCTCACCGCCTCGTTGATCTTCTTGGTCAACTTCGGGAACAGCGCCGGACAGGGCGCCCTCTACCCGTTCTCGGGAGCGTTGACCGCGCGGATCGGCGCGGACCGTCTCGTCCGATATTCGACCTACGTGCGCGCCCTCGCCTACCTCGCCACCGCCGGCTTCGCGGCCGCTCTCCTGATCTCGTCGCGCGCCTTCACCGCCAATCTCATCGCCTACGGAGTCGCCGGCGGAGCGATCGCGTTCTTCACGATCTCCTCGTCGTTGATGCTGTTCCGCAGCTTGCGCGGGCGGGATTCCGGACGGGTCCTCGGAGTGAACAGTGCCCTCGGCGGAGGCGCCGCGGTCGCGGGCGCCGGCGCCTCGGGCCTGCTCGCGCTCGTAGGGAGCTACGATCTGGTCTTCCTCGTGGCCACCGGAGCTCTCCTCAGCTCGCTCCCGGTCTGGGCCGCGGCAAGCGTGGCCTACGAACGTCGCCGTTCGCGCGAAGAGATCACGATCGGACCGCCCGCCGTTCCTTCCGGCCCGGCCCCGGCGACCGCACCGCCCCACGCTCCGGTCGTGGGCGACGGGGCACGGTCCGCCAAGGCTGATTAACGCCCCTTCCTTGGGACGCCCGGCAGGGAGGCACCATGGTCGGAGAGTCCACCGTTCAAAAGGGGCTTCAGGACGTCGTCGCGCTCGAATCCCGGATCACCTTCATCGACGGCAAGCAGGGTCGGCTCATCTACCGCGGATACGACATCCGCGACCTGGCCGCGCAGTCGACGTTCGAGGAGGTCGCCTACCTGCTCTGGTATGGAAGACTTCCGACGGCCGCTCAGCTCACCGAGCTCCGAACCACGCTCGGCGGACTCCGAACGCTCCCGCCCGAGGCCGCCGCGATCGTCGACCGGATGCCGAAGAACGCGAACCCGATGGACGTTCTGCGGACGGCCGTCAGCGCGCTCGCCATGTTCGAGCCCGGCGAGACCAAGACCGGCCCGAGCTCGATCGGGGGAGCCCAGCGGCTGACCGCGGCGTTGCCGACGATCCTCGGGCAGTTCCATCGGCGGAGGGCGGGCCTGCCGAAGCTACGGGCCCGTCCGGAGCTCTCCCATGCGGCCTACCTCCTCTACGCTCTGCTCGACACGGAACCGAGCCCCCTGGACGTGAACGCGATCGACGTCGCGCTGATCCTGCACGCCGACCACGAGCTCAACGCGTCGACGTTCGCGGCGCGCGTCACCGCTTCGACGCTCAGCGACCTCTACAGCGCGGTCACGAGCGCGATCGGCACGCTCAAGGGCCCCCTGCACGGCGGTGCGAACGAGCGGGTCATGGAGCTCTTGGACGAGATCAAGACCCCGGACCGTGCGGAATCGGTCGTGCACGCCCGGCTCGCGAAGCACGAACGGATCATGGGCTTCGGCCACCGGGTCTACCGGGTCGAGGATCCCCGCGCGACGATCCTGCGGGAGTGGTCGCGCAAGATCGGAGAGGAACGCAAGGACATCCACTACTACGACCTGTTGCGCGCGGTCGAGTTGGTCGTCATGAAGGAAAAAGGGCTGTACCCCAACGTCGACCTCTACTCCGGCTCGATCTACACCCTTCTCGGTGTCCCGCACGACCTGTTCACGCCGATCTTCGCCGCGAGCCGCGTGAGCGGCTGGACCGCCCATGTCCTCGAGGAGTACGACGACCTGCGGTTGATCCGCCCGACCTCGGCCTACGTGGGGCCGACCGACCAGCGCTACGTCCCGATCGACGAGCGGTCGTGACGGGCTCCCGGACCGAATCGACGCTCATCAACGGATAGTTCAGATCCGGCCGGTGCTCAAGACGCGCGGAGACCTTCACCGGTCCGTCGGCCAGATCGACCGCGACGTGCAGCATCTCGGCCGTGAGGTAGCGGTAGGCGTAGCGGCCGCGACCGAGAGGCCCACCCGCTTCGGGCCGAATGCGAACTCGGACACCGACCACGTACGGTTGGAGGCGCACCGCGGACTCGATCGCGCGCGCCAGGCCGCCGACCGTGCGGGTCGAGACCGGCGTGCCGAGGTACTGGTGGAAGATTCCGCCGAGCTTGATGCCCGCCTCGAAGACCAAGCGTTCTCGTACCGAGAGCGTCGCGGCCGGACGCGCCCCCGGGTTCATGGCACCCCCAACTCGCCCTCCGGAGCCGAGGGTCGCGCGACCGTGAACGGCCCGACGGTGCAGTAGAGGAAGATCCCCGCGGCCATGACGGCGCTCGCGACGAGCGCGACATCGTACGCGAGTGAGCCGGCCGCGGGCCGGAACTGGAGGGGGGTGAGCATGAGCGCGGCGGCGATCCCCGTAATCGCCATCGGGATCCTCAGGCGGGCTCCCCGCCGCATCTTGGGGTAGGCCCACGGAGCGACCATGAGGAGCGCGAAGAGCGCGGCGAACCCGAAGAAGAGGAGCGGCTGGACCGAGAAGAACGCCGGGACGTAGAGCGCCGCGCCGAACCAGATCACGGCGAGCGCCCCGATCGGCGTCGGGGTCCCGAGAAAGTCCGGATGGCGGAAGTGGCTCGCGGTGAAGCGGACGAGCCGGGTGAGCGCGAGCGCGAGGTAGAGCGCGCCGACCGCGGAGCCGACGAGGACGTAGGAGCTCCAGGGACTCCCCTGGTCGAGATGGTCGGCGATCAGGAGGGCGGGTGCGATGCCGAAGGTGATCGCGTCCGCGACGGAGTCCGCGACCCTCCCGAAGACGGATCCCTCCCGGCGGCTGCGCCGCGAGAGGAGGCCGTCGAGCCCGTCAAAGCCGATGCCGATGGAGATGAGGAGCATCGCGAAGAGAGGGTTCCCGAGGAGGATGTAGACGATCGCGCCGACTCCGACGAGCGCGTTGGCGAGGGTCGCGAGATTGGCACCGATCCGCCAGCCGCTCATCCGAGTTCCTCGGCGATCGGAGAGAGCCCCCCTCGGACCCGGTCGCCCACCCGCACGGTCGGTCGAACGCGGCCCGCGGGTAAGAGGACGTCGACCCGGGAGCCCAGCACGATCATCCCGAACCGGGCTCCCTTCGTCAGCCGGTCGCCGACGGAGACGAACGAGACGAGGCGGCGAGCCACGATCCCGGTCATCTGAACGATCTCCACCTCGCCGAGCTCCGTGTCGATCACGTAGCTCCGCTGCCGGTTGTGACGCGCGTCGGGCGCGTACGCCGGCCGATACCCTTCCCCGGACGCCCGGGTGGAACGGAGCACTCCGTCGATGGGCACGCGGTTCACGTGGACATCGGTGACGCTCAGGAACACGGCAATCCGCCAGCGCGGACCCTCCCGGGAGACGGCGAGGACCCTCCCGTCGGCGGCGCTGACGATCCCCGGCCCGGGGACGCGGTCCGGGTCGCGGAAGAACACGGCGAGGAAGACGACGAACGCGAGGAGGAACGCGACGGGGATCAGCCAGAGGAGGGCGTGAAGGGCGAGCGCGATCGCTCCCGCAATCGGCACGATGCCGAAGCCGACCGCCAGATAGCGGCCGGACCGCGGCGCGAACATTCGCTGCGCGACTAGCTCGTCAGGACGATCTCGATGTTGACGCCGTCCGGCACCTGGATCCGCATGACCTGGCGCAGGGCGCGTTCGTCCGCGTCGATGTCGATCAGACGCTTGTGGATCCGCATCTCCCAGTGGTCGATCGTGCTCGTCCCACCGCCGTCCGGCCCCTTGCGGACCGGCACCTTGAGCCTCTTCGTCGGGAGAGGGATGGGGCCCGAGATCCGGACCCCGGTCTTCTGAGAGATCTCCCGGATCTGCTTGCAGATCGAGTCGACCTTTTGGGACTCGGTGCCGCTCAGCGAGATGCGGGCTACCTGCGCCATGGACCTGACCACCCCCTTCCTTGCCAGGTCGCGACTGCCCTAAAGCGCTGTCTACGCGGAGCGCTTCTTGAGGTCGGTCACGACGCCCGCGGCCACGGTTTGCCCCATGTCGCGGACCGCGAACCGCCCGAGCTGCGGGAATTCCTTGTAGCGCTCGATGACCAACGGGCGCTTCGGAGTGATCTCGACCACCGCGGCGTCCCCGGTCTTGAGCGTTTGCGGGTTCTCCTCGGCGGTCTGGCCGGTCTTCGGGTCGAGCCGGCGGACGAGCTTCGTGAACTCGCAGGCCACCTGGGCCGTGTGCGCATGGAAGACGGGCGTGTACCCGGCCGTGATGACGCTCGGGTGGTTGAGCACCTGGATGTTCGCGGTGAAGCTCTCCACGACGGTGGGCGGGTTGGAGGCCGGGCCGGCGACCTCGCCGCGGTGGATGTCGTTCTTGTCGATTCCGCGGACGTTGAATCCGATGTTGTCGCCCGGCTGCGCCTCGGTCACGGCCTCGTGATGCATCTCGATCGACTTCACTTCGCCGGCCTTCCCGCCGGGCATGAAGACGATCTTGTCGCCGACTTTCACCTTCCCGGTCTCGACGCGACCGACGGGCACGGTTCCGATTCCGGTGATCGTGTAGACGTCCTGGATCGGAAGGCGCAGAGGCTTGTCGGTCGGCTTCTCGGGGACCTTGAGGTTGTCCAGAGCCTGGAGGAGCGTCGGGCCCTTGTACCAGGGCATGTTCGGGCTCGCCTTGTTGATGTTGTCGTCCTTGAAGGCGGAGATCGGGACGAAGACCACCTGCTCGGCGACCTTGTAGCCGACGTTCTTCAGGAGCTTCGTGAGCTCCTCCTTGAGCTCGGTGAACTTCGCCTCGGAGTAGTTGACCTCCTGGCGGTCCATCTTGTTGATGGCGCAGATGAGCTGGGTGACCCCGAGCGTCCGCGACAGGAAGATGTGCTCCTTGGTCTGCTCCTGCACCCCTTCGGCGGCGGAACAGACGAGCACGGCCGCATCGGCCTGGCTCGTCCCGGTGATCATGTTCTTGACGAAGTCGCGGTGGCCGGGCGCGTCGATGATGGTGAAGTAGTACTTCTGGGTGTCAAAGCGGCGGTGCGCGATGTCGATCGTGACACCGCGCTCGCGTTCCTCCTTGAGGTCGTCCATGACCCAGGCGAACTCGAACGTCGCCTTGCCCTTCGCCTCGGCCTCCGCCCGGAACTTGTCGATCTCTTCCTGGCGGATGTACCCCGTGTCCAAAAGCAGACGACCGACGGTCGTCGACTTCCCATGGTCCACGTGGCCGATGAAGACGATGTTGAGGTGGGGCTTCGTTGCCATTGCGCGTTCCTTCCGGGCGCGCCCAAAAGGTCCCCCTATATAGGGGTTATTGAGCCGCGCCTCGGGAGCGCTGACGGGACGGGCCGAAGCGCGCCGACGAGCGCAACGAGGCCGGGGCGGGGCCGGTCTCTCGCCCTCGGTCCGGGATCGGACGGGGCCGACTCCCGGGTACCGTGGCACCCGCGGCCACTCGCGAGGGACGCAGGACCGTCCTGGAGACGCGACGAAGAGGCCGAGACGCAGACGTTCACGGCGCGGTCGACGGACACGTCGAACCGAGGATTCGGGGTCCGCGGCGCGCGCGGGTGTGTCGAGTGCTGCACGCCGACGGGCTCAAATGCCCCGAACTCTCCCGCAGCCGGCACCGAGTCGCTGCCTCGAGCGATCAAGCGTGAACGACCGAGAAGCCCCCCGATCCCCATCGTTCAGCCAGGTCCGGATGCTCCGGCTTATCCTTCCGGCCGACGGGAACCAGCTCGGCTCGGTCTTCGGAGGCGTCATTCTCGACCAGATCGACCGAGTCGCCTACATCACCGCCAGCCGGCACTCGGGGGGACCGTGCGTGACCGCGAGCTTCGACCGGGTCGACTTCATCGCGCCCGTCTTCGTCGGCGACATCGTGCACTTCGACGCCCGAGTCACCTACGTCGGACGGAGCTCGATGGAAGTCTGGATACGCGTCGAGTCCGAGCGCGTGGGCACGCGAGCCCTCGCGCTCGTCGGGAACGCCTTCGTCACGATGGTGGCCATCGGCCCCGATAAGAAGCCCCGGCCGGTAGCTCCCCTTGAGTTGACGAACGACGAGGAGCGGCGCCTCTTCGCGGAGGCCGAGCAGCGGATGCAGGCACGAACGATGAGCCGGGCGGGCGGACCCGCGACCCCGCCGAGGATGTGACCGTGCTCTGCGAGATGTGCGGCAAGGAGGTCGATCGGACCAGCCGGACCCGGATCGAGGGTTCGGTCTTGCTCGTGTGTGCCGAATGCGCGAGGTTTGGCGTCGTGCTCGAACCTCCGCCCACCGCGGCCGTCGTCGCGGGCGGAGGGCCTCGAAGACCCCCCCCCAGCCTCGGACCGCTGCGGGGCGCGACTCGCCGGAGCACGGAGCGGGACGTGTTCCTGGAGATGGGGGAGCTGGAGCTCGCCCCGGACTGGGGTCGGCGGATCCGCATCGCCCGGGAGGGACGTCAGTGGACCCCCGACGATCTCGCCCGGAAACTCAACGAGAAACGCTCGCTGGTCCTGAAGCTAGAGTCCGGAAACTTCCATCCCACCGACGCGCTCGTCCGCAAGCTCGAGCACCATCTCGGGATCCGGCTCCGGGCCGACGCCGAGAAGCCGAGCTAGCGGCGGCGCCTCGACCCGGCCTTGGGGGCGGGCCGGAAGATCCACTCGATGAGCGCCTTCTGCGCGTGCAGGCGGTTCTCCGCCTGGTCCCAGATCGCCTGGCGGGGGCCGTCCATCACGGCATCCGTGATCTCCTGCCCGCGGTGCGCCGGCAGGTCGTGCATCGCGAACGCTCCGGGTTGGCCCAGGTCGAGCAGCCCGTCGTTGACCTGGTAGCCGTGGAACGCCGCTTCTCGCTTGGTTGTCTCGGCTTCCTCTCCCATTGAGACCCAGACATCGGTGTAAATCGCATCGGCGCCCTTGGCGGCGATCTTCGGGTCGTCGGTCAGATCGACCGCAGACCCGAATGCCTTCGCGCGTTCCCTCGCCACGTCGACGACGTCCCGGTGGGGCCGGTAGCCCGGCGGCGTCGCCGTGACGATGTCGAGTCCCACGCTCGCCGCTCCGAGCAGGAGCGAGTGCAGGACGTTGTTGCCGTCGCCGATATAGGCCAGGCGTCGTCCCCGGAACTTCCCATTCCAGCGCTCATGGAGCGTCATGAGATCGGCCGCGATCTGGCACGGGTGCTCGAGATCGTCGAGCGCGTTGATCACCGGGATCGAGGCCGATCGTGCGAGCTCGGTCATGTCGGTGTGCCGGAAGGCACGGTAGGCGATCACGTCGACGAGGCGCGAAAGGACGCGAGCGGTGTCCGCGATCGTTTCTCCTCGTCCGAGCTGAAGGTCGTGGGAGGAGAGATAGAGCGACTGGCCGCCGAGGTCGTGGGCGCCGACCTCGAAGGAGGTGCGGGTCCGGGTCGAGGCCTTCTC
>JAKAPG010000059.1 GCA_021823085.1 Thermoplasmata archaeon
AATGTCCGAGAGGAGGAGCCCGAGGAGGACACCGTAGGCCAGGACGGTCATTTCCGCCCAGCGAAACACCGCCGGTATGGCGTCGAAGTACGGCACGTGATCGTAGATCCAGCCGTTAAACTCGGCGAGGACTGGAAACAGATGACCCGATGCCATCACGATGCCGAGAACCGCTCCCGCGTACAGGGCGAGGCGGTCTCGGTTCCGGGACATGATCACATAGGCGAGCAGGGCGAGGGGAATGAGGAAGTAGAGAGCTAGGAGCTCCAGGTCGAACAGTCCGTATGAGAACTGGTGGTATGTGAAGTGAACAAAGGAGTTGTCCTGAACGTACCCAACGAATGCATAGCCGAGGTTCTCTCCGGTCGTGGCACTGAAGGGTAGCGCTGTGGTGGTGATGGTCGTGGTGTACTGAGGGCGAACGCCGTACGCGTACGGGAACCACCATGTTAGCGTGAGAAGCGCGAGCGCGCCGAACCCGGCGATAATCCGTAGCATATCGGACGGACGATAACGCGCGCGGAGATGTCGCCGGAGGATGGCGAAGACCGCCAGGAGTCCCGAGAAGAACACGACGAAGTACAGCATACCGAGGTCGCCGATGGAGAACAGGAGGTAGAGGAGGACCGCGGCGGCGAGGGCGAAACGGAAGCGCGGGGTCGAGAGAAGCTGAAAGAGGGACAGGAAGAACAACGGCGCCAACGCGAGCGAGATCATCGTCGGGACGTGGCCCTCGAACAGTTGAGGGGTCTGGGCGAGGGAGAGGTAGTAGAACCCCGCAAGGGAGCCGGCGAGCGCCGTTCCGCCCAAGCGACGCACTACGGCGTACATCGAGAGGCCGGCGCCGACCCAGCTGACGACTTCCAATGATCGGACAAGAACGCCCGGGTCCACGAGCATCACGGCCGGGGTCAGGACAGTGACCCCCGTGAAGCCCGGAACGGGCTGCCCCCAATCCGTGAACGGGTAAAGCCAGACCGCGAGGGGATGATGCTGAAGGAACCAGAAGGATAGGAACGTGTTGAGGGCATTCGTGCCTTGAGGAAGCTCGCCCGGGGAGCCGAGCCCGGCGCGGAAGACCACGAGGGCGGAGAGGGAGTATCCGATCGCCGGCCAGAGGATCGGAGGAATCCGCCGCAGCCAACGACCGATCGACAGCCAGGACGGTCGACCCGGGGACAGTGCACGCTCGACAGGCGCGATCGCCTCCGGAGCCTTTGGGGCAGAGGGGTCCATGACGCTTCAACCGGCCCGACAGCGAGCTCTCCCGACTCCGTACGGTACCGGGAAAGTCGATATGCCTTCGCCCCGTTGGGCACGCGGCCCTTCCGCGCCGAGACGCGCCGCCCGGCGGACGGGGGGGTCGAAACCGTCGAGGGCGGACAAGGGTCGGACCTGGGGCTCCTCGCTCTATCGAGCGGGGTAGATAATGAAACCCACCCGACTGCGGAAGCCCCGGGCGTGCGATGCGGTAGCGCGGGATGTACCCATCAGTGTCCGCGGCGGTAACGGTATAATCTTAGCACGGTGGGCGGCAATGCAAGCCCATGCCCACCACGATCGCGGTGCTCAAGGAGGTCGCCCCGGGCGAACGCCGTGTCGCTATGGTCCCCGAGGTGGCCCAGCGACTCGCTACCCCGGGCGTGGAGGTACGGCTGGAGGCCGGCGCGGGCGACTCCTCTTTCTTCCCGGATTCTAGCTACACCGCGGCCAACGTCCGGGTCATCGCGGACCTGGCCGACGTCCTCGCAGGTGCCCAGATCGTCCTGGCGGTTCAGCCTCCCTCCGCGGGGGCGATCACCAAGATGGGCCCGGGTACCATCCTGGTGACCACGATGAATGCGAGCCGAAATCTTGAGCTCGTTCGTCAGCTAAAGGACCGACGCATCACTACGTTCGCCCTCGAACTGCTCCCTCGGATCACTCGCGCGCAGAGCATGGACGTTCTGTCTTCCCAGGCTACGGTGGCGGGTTACGAAGCGGCGCTGATCGGCGCAGAACTCTGTCCCCGCTTCCTCCCCATGCTCACCACGGCTGCCGGCACAATCCGTCCCGCCCGCGTCCTCATCCTCGGCGCCGGAGTAGCCGGCCTCATGGCGATCGCGACGGCCCGTCGCATGGGCGCGCTGGTCGAGGCCTACGACGTCCGGCGGGCGGCCGGGGAACAGGTTCGAAGCCTCGGAGCCAAGTTCCTCGAGTTGGCAATCAACGCGGAGGGTACGGGGGGCTACGCCCGCGAACTCACGCCCGAGGAGAAGGTCGAAGAACAGAAGATGGTCGCGACGGCCGTGGCCCAGGCGGACGTGGTCATCACCACGGCCAATGTGCCCGGTCGACGTGCCCCCCGTCTCGTTTCGACGGAGATGGTCGCCCAGATGAAACCGGGATCGGTGATCCTCGACCTCGCCGCGGAATCCGGCGGGAACTGCGAGCTCACCCGGCCGGGGGAGAACGTGATCGTCCGGGGCGTCACCGTCTCAGGTCCGCTCAACCTCCCGAGCCGCCTGTCGTCGCACGCGAGCCAAATGTACGCGAAGAACCTCCAATCGTTCCTGGGTCTCTTGGTCTCGAAGGAAGGTCATCTGACCGCGGATTTCTCGGACGAGATCCTCGCGGCCAGCTTGCTGACCCACGGGGGTGAGGTCCGCCACGGGCCCACGCGCGAGCTACTGGGAGCGACGGCATGACCGCGGATCTCTACTCGGCGATCTTCATTGCCGTTCTCGCCGCGTTCACCGGCTACGAGGTGATCAGTCGAGTTCCTGTCCTCCTCCACACGCCGCTCATGTCCGGGTCGAACTTCGTCCACGGCATCGTCCTCGTGGGGGCGATGTTCGCGCTCGGTTTCGCGAACAACCTTCCGGAGGAGATCATCGGTATCCTCGCGGTCGTCATGGCCGCGATGAACGTCACAGGGGGCTACGTGGTGACGGAGCGCATCCTGGAGATGTTCGACCGGACGAAGAAAGGAGGATAGATGATCGACGTCTACGATCCGGTCTACATCGTCACGATCCTGTTCTTCGTTCTTGCTCTCGAGCGGATGAGCTCGCCGAAGACCGCCCGCAGCGGGATCATCTACGCGGGCGCGGCGATGCTGGCCGCCACGGTGGCGACCTTCTTCATCCCCGGTTTGGGCAATCTTTGGCTGATAGTATTTGCCGCCGGCGTCGGCGGACTGGTGGGCTGGTACGCAGCGAAGAAGGTCGCGATGACCGATATGCCCCAGATGGTCGCGATCTACAACGGGATGGGCGGCGGCGCGGCCGGTGCCATCGCGGCCGTCGAGCTGCTCGGTGGGGTCGGCCTCACCTATGGATCCCTGTCGGTGGCCGGTGCGGTCATCGGGAGCGTATCGTTCTCCGGCAGCGTCATCGCGTTCCTGAAGCTCCAGGGCTGGATGCGCCAGCGCCCGATTACCTTCCCGGGGCAGCAGCCTCTCAATCTGGGAATCCTCGGGGCCGCGATCGTAGCCGGTGCGCTCTCGCTGGTCTTTTCCCTCTCTTGGATCCTGGCGGTCTTCTTCCTCCTCGCGCTGGGTTTCGGGCTCATGCTGACCCTGCCCATCGGAGGGGCCGACATGCCGGTGGTCATCTCCCTGTTCAACGCACTGACCGGGATCGCGGTCGCGATGGATGGCTTCGCGCTCTCGAACTATGCGATGATCGTCGCCGGGATCCTGGTCGGGGCGGCGGGCTCGATGCTGACCGTCCTGATGGCGCGTGCGATGAACCGGTCGATCGGCAACGTGCTGTTCGGGGCCTTCGGAGCGGTCGAGGAGACCGGCACGAGCATACAGGGCTCGATGAAGCCGATCGAAGCCGATGACGTCGCCGTGATGCTGGCGTACGCCTCGAAGGTCATCATCACTCCGGGCTACGGAATGGCCGTCGCCCAGGCCCAGCACAAGGTGAAGGAGCTCGCGGACCTTCTCGAGCAGAAAGGCGTGACCGTGAAGTTCGGAATTCACCCGGTGGCGGGCCGGATGCCCGGCCACATGAACGTCCTCCTAGCCGAGGCCGGGATCTCCTACGACAAGCTCTACGATCGGGACGAGATCAATCCGGAGTTCGCGACCGCAGATGTCGTCTTGGTGATCGGGGCCAACGACGTCGTCAACCCCGCCGCCCGTCGCGCGGGGAGCCCGCTCCAGGGGATGCCGATTCTCGACGTGGACCAGGCGAAGAACGTCATCGTGCTGAAGCGCGGGCAGGGCAAGGGTTTCGCGGGGGTCGAAAACGACCTCTTCTACAAGGACAACACTCGAATGCTGTACGGCGACGCCCAAGAGACTGTCGCGAAGCTCGTCCAAGCGGTCAAGAAGGTATAGGGGCCGATCCGCTCCGACCCGCTCGGACGGCCCTACCCGGTGCCGGTAATGGGATGACCCGTGGGAGCGGACGACATCGTTCGGGGAGCGGCCGCGTACGTCTGGTTGACGAGCCGACCGTGGATCGGCGGTTCTGCTAGGATGCGCAGGAGGTTCCCTCCGGCGGCGTTGACGGCCCCCATGACCCCGGCACGAGCGACCCAGTGAGTGTCCCATCCCGGGGACGCCAGATGGACGGCCCGGAGCCCCCGCCGGCTCCAGTTGTACGCCGGGTCGAGGACTGCCGCGGGAATCCAACCTAGCCATGGCGACGCCGGCCCGCTCGGCAGCTGGAAACAAACGAGCCCGTCAGGCGCGACGACGCGGAGAAACTCGGCCACGTAACCCAACGCGATGGGCGGGGGAAGATGCTGTAGCACGATATCGGCAAACACGAACGAAAAGGTGCCCGCGCCGAAGGCTCGAAGATCGGGATAGGGGTTCACTTCGAACCGGACCCTCTCGGGCTCTCGGTTGCGTTCTCGGGCCGACCGGATCATCGCCGGTGAGACGTCCACGCCCACCACGCTGGGAAAATGCCGCGCCAGGGCCTGGGTCAGGCGGCCGACGCCGCACCCGAAGTCCAACGCGGTCCCGTCGCGGACGGGCAGGTCGGAATCGCGCAGGCGCGCGAAGAGGCCATCGACCCGCTCGACCCCCGTGCGGAAGAACGCTGCCTCGTCCCATCGGTTGCCCCGGTGTTCGGGGACGGAGACGATCGCCCACAGCGGGTCCCGTTCCCCCCAGTTGTTCCATTCGTCCCGCACGCGGGCGAAGCTGCGCGGTGTCGGTCCGGCCACGCTCAGACGAGGGCAACCGTGGATATGCGACTATGGGAAGCGCGACCGATCGGGCGCACGATACGTCGGAGAGTTGCGCGGGGTGCTTTCGCGCGGTCGATCGGATCAGGATACCGGTCCCACCCTCGTGACGATGATTTCCGCCAGACCGATGCCCGCCATCGGCGTTGAGGCGTAGCCCCGCAGTACGACCTGGAAGGCCGGTTGGGTGATGTTCTGCGTGACCGAGATCGGCTCGAAGCCCGCATGGGACACCTGGCCGAACGTGAAGGCGAGATCGAACCACCCGCCCTGCGCGAACGGGTTTCCTTCCAGGGTGAGGACGGCCGTCGAGGGGGAAGGGGGGGCCGACGAGGTCTCGGCCCAGCTCTTCAGCCAGAACTGAAACCGGTACTCGCCCGACGGCAGATCGAACGGTGGGGTGGCCCAGAGCTGCCCCGCGGCGTAGGGGACGGACTCAACCGCTTGGCCGAAAGGGCTGGCGGGCTCCGGGACGAGCCAGCTCAGGGTCCCAACGCCGGCCGCCGAGGGAGCGATCGTGAGGTTCGAGGTGGGCGGACCTCCCCACACGGCCGCGACCCCCCCGAAGCCCCGCTCGAAGAGCACGACCGCGCCCACCGGTGTGGTCCAGGCGAGCGCCCGCAGCCCGTAGACGCTGGGATCGTAGAGCACGTATGCGAGCCAACCGGGAACCGCGTAAAGCCGCGATTCGGCGAGAAGGACGAACTCCGGCAGGGCGGTCGCGTTGAACGGTAGGATGAGGTACGGATTGGGCCCCCAGAACAGGGTGTACGCGTGGAGGTCATCCGCCACGAGGGGGAAGAGGACGTCGGAGGCCAACACCGGCGCCCCACGGGGAATGAGGTCCGCCACCGCCACCGCGCCCGCGTAGCCGGGAGGGACACGGTAGTTCACCTGAAAGGCGCTCCCGGGACCACTGCCCTGCAGGAGAGGGTCGAGGGGACTGAGCGCCACATTCAACGCAAGTACTCCGATCAATAGCAACGGGATCCATCGGCGGAGGGCGCGCCGGCGGGGGACCGTCGGCCGCGGTTCTCCGCGGGCTCGGGGCAAGGCGGCGAGAGGAAAGCGTGCGAGGCCGTAGGCCACTCCCGGAAAGAGCCCGGCGGCGACCAGGAATCCGTACTGGAAGCCCATGGTCACATAGTTGAGGTTCGATGAGAGGAAGGTGAACAGCATCCAGGGGAGCACGATCACCACGGAGCGCGGAACGATGAGAGGTAGGTAGAGGACCAAGGCGAAGATTCCGATCCAGTAGAGGGACTTCGAGAAGAATCCCACTTGGAGAGCGCCGAGCGAGAGCCCGAGGGCCTGTGGTGTCCCTCCGATCACGTAGCCGCTCTCTGCCGTGGGGAACGGTGGGAACCCGGCGAGCGACGCCAAAAGGTCCCATCGAACGATGAGGAGGACGTAGTAGGCCGCGATCGCTGCGAGCAGGAGCGCCGCACTGGCCACCACGGGGGTGCGCAGCACTTCCCGGACCCGTCGCCATCGAGGGAGCTCCGGACGATGACGGAGGGTCGACCAGACCACGGGTGACTCGCCGAGCAAGAAGAAGAGGGCCACGCCGGCCACGAAGATCGGCGCGGCCTCCATGGTGAAGAAGCCGAGCAGCGCGACCAGTGCGCCGGCCACATACCTCCGTCGGTTCCACAGCAGCACCAGGGCGAAGGTTTCGAGCGGAAGGAACGATTCGATGTGGAAGTCGTAGAGGGTGGACGAGAGGGTCGACGAGGAAAGCAGAAACAGGGCGCCCGCCACAAGCCCTCGACGGGAGGAACCCCCGAGGTCGCGAACCAGAAGGTAGAGCGGCACGGCGGCCGACGCGACGACTCCTGCCTGGAGAGCGAACAGGGTCACGGGGGAAGGCAACGCCCGGTACAGCGGAGCCACCGCGTAGAGGAGGAAGGCCGAGTGGACCTGTAGGAAGCTCCCGTATCCCCCGGTCTCGTAGTCCGCCGACTCGTAGAATGGCCCGCCGTGAGCGCCCGACCACAGCGCCTGCTGGTAGATTCCGAGGTCCCAGGTGGACGGCGTGAGCTCGATCAGCCGCAGCCACGAGACCACCGTCAGCAGGACCGTAAAACCGACGATCGCCAGCAGCAATAGGTGAACGGGGGTAACGGCCCATCGACGGCAGGGGCGGTGGGCCCCCTTTGGAAGCGGGACAAGTTCTGTCGGCGCCACGCCCTCGGGGCCCCCGGGGTCCGTCCCGACGCTCATCGCTGGCGGTCGAGCGGCGTAGCGCTATTAATCCCCCCTTTGCCGACCGGCCGGCGCTCTGCCTTCGAACTCTCCGTAGGCACCCGCCCGTTGCGGGGCCCGCGTTCGAGCGCCGGCACCCACCGGTCCTCAGGGGCCCGGCCTGAAGGGATCCTTCCCCGGCGTCTGTCGATCGTAGCAGGCGGCCCCGTAGGGACCGATGTCCCCGGCGCAGCGAACTATCATAAGTACGCCGGAACTGCCGGAATCCAACGGACCCCTTTCGACCCGTGCGATTCGGGGCGTTGATGAGCCGATGAGCGACCCCGAAGCCCCGACCGAGAGCCCACCCGCCGACTCCTTCGAGCGCCTGCCGCTCCATCCGAAGCTCCGCAAGGGCGTGCAGGAGATCGGCTACCGTGTGCCGACCCCGATCCAGCAGCGAACGATCCCTGAGGCCGTGCTCGGCCGCGACGTGATCGCGACCGCCCAGACCGGCACGGGAAAGACCGCGGCGTTCCTTCTCCCCACGCTGGAGCGGCTCCTCGACCAGCCGACCGGCCGCATCCTTGCGCTCGTCCTGACCCCCACGCGCGAACTCGCGCTGCAGGCCGAAGGGTTCCTGCGCCAGCTCGGACGGCACACGCGGCTGAGGGGAGCCGCGGTGTACGGGGGCGTCGGCATGGGCGACCAGGAGCACGCCCTGCGGGGCGCTGCCGAGATCATCGTCGCGACGCCGGGCCGGCTGCTCGATCACATGAGCCGGGGCTACGTCGACTTCCGCTCGCTGCGCATCCTGGTCCTCGACGAGGCGGACCGGATGCTCGACATGGGCTTCCTCCCCGACGTGCGCCGGGTCCTTCGGGAGCTCCCGACCGAGCGCCAGACCATGCTCTTCAGCGCGACGATGCCGCCCGAGGTCGTCCGCCTCGCCCAGGAGTTCCTCCGCTCCCCGCGGATGGTCCAGGTCGAGGAGCGGACCGTGGCGGCCGTCGGGGTCTCCCATCTGGCGCTCCCCGTCCCCTCGCATCTGAAGATGGGTCTTCTGCGCGAACTCCTCGCCGACGAAGCCATGTCGAGCGTCCTGGTCTTCGCCCGGACCAAGCATCGGGCGGACCGGGTCGCGCACCAGCTCAAGCAGTGGGGGTTCGACAGCGTCGCGATCCACGGCGACCGCTCGCAGAGTCAGCGCGTCCGGGCGCTCGAGGGCTTCCGCCGCGGCGCGCACCGGGTCCTCGTCGCCACCGACATCGCCGCCCGCGGGATCGATGTGGAAGGCGTGAGCCACGTGGTGAACCTGGACGTGCCTCACGAGGCGGAGACCTACGTCCACCGGGTCGGCCGGACCGCCCGGGCCCAGCGCCAGGGCGACGCGTTCACCCTGGTGGGCCCGGAAGAGGAGGACGACTTCGCCCAGATCGAGAAGCTCCTCGGGTTCGAGGTCCGCCGGGCGCGGATCCCCTCGTTCGACTACGGCGCCCCGGCGCCGCCCCGCACCGGCCCGCCGCCGCCCGGGCGCGGCCGCTTCGGGCGGCCGC
>JAKAPG010000060.1 GCA_021823085.1 Thermoplasmata archaeon
AGTCCAGAGCATGCGTCGGGTCCATGCGTGGGAAATCCGTTGGAACGGGGCAATCATGGCAAACCACATCAGCAGGATTATGAGCCCGATGAATCCGAGCACGCCGACGAAGGCATGGGTATCGACCCAGGCGTAGTTCATCCGCGAGACCATGTACAGTCCAATTGCTCCGCCCGCTGCGAAGAAGCTGACGGAGACAAGATAGAGCGATAGCTGGGGGCGAGGGGTGCGCGCCGTCCAACCGAGGTACGAAAACAGTACCACGATCCCCACGGCCAGCGCTGCCTCCGGGAGTGCGAGCATCTCGAGAAGACCCGGGGCCGAGGGGGTCGACACCAGCATGCCGACCGGGACCGCCACCCCTCCGAGCACTCCGAGCCCGGAGAGCCCATAGACGAATCGACGAGGAGGATCTGCCGCGAACAACCGTGGAAGAAGGCGCAGAGAGACTGCTACGATCAGCACCACCGCG
The DNA here is from genome assembly GCA_021823085.1 of Thermoplasmata archaeon. Classification (GTDB taxonomy): domain Archaea; phylum Thermoplasmatota; class Thermoplasmata; order Lutacidiplasmatales; family UBA184; genus Lutacidiplasma. The sequence continues at coordinate 473 of JAKAPG010000060.1, forward strand.
TATCCTAGCACGAAGAGGTGGACGCCCGCCAGCCACCAACCGAAACCCGGCCCGTAGGAGAACGCCGAAGTTAGGAAGAGGGCTCCGGCCGCCGGCGCTGCTACGAACGCGGACAGGAAAAGCGGCACCGTCACTTCGTCTCCCGGCCGGGGCGCCGGCCCGCTCGACCGGACTTGGGGCGCCTCGATCATTCGGGCGAATCGGTAAAGGAACGACGCACTGACGAGCACATAGAGTCCCGCAGCGATTGCGAACGTCCACTTCGGGAGGCCTCCGATTTCGCGCCAGCCCGAGGTCCAGGCACCAACGACTACCACGACTTCGGCGAGCGGGAACAACGCCATCTCGAGATGCCCCACCGAAGAGAGGCGTCGGGAGAACGGTGGGAAGAGATGGAGAGAGAACCCGATCGCGGTGAACCCTACGAACCCGATCAACAGCAGCCATACCAGTCCGTCCCGCCCTCCGTTCAATGCCTGGTCCCAGGGACCCAGGACGAGGAGGATTGCGGTCGCGGCGAGGTGAACGACGGCGGCGGTCAGGAACCAGCGGGCGGGGGCCGCAAGGGACACACCAATGCGAACGCTCCGACGTGTTTACACTTGACCCGGCTCGCACATGTTCTCTTCGGCATCGACCTGCGGGGAATGGAACCTCACCTATCTCAGGCTCCACGGTCGCTTCACCACCGACCGATCCGAAGGATCCGATTGCGAGCCGGCAGGTCCTGGCCCCAGTCACGATACCCGGATCACTCACCGCCGTGGTCATCATGCCGCTCGACCCCGTGGAGGCCCCATCCAGTCCCTTCGTGACCGCACTGAGAGACCCAAGATCCGGTCCCGTGGTCCCCGCTCTTGGCGATGCTAGCTCGAGGGGGTAGGAGTGCGGCATACGGACCGATAGCAATCCACGAACTCTCGGGCCATCCGTTCCGCCGACGCGTGTTCCCTGACCCACTCGCGTCCTCGCATCGCGAAGGATCGGGCGAGCGGCGGATTCCCAAGGAGCTGCGGGGGCTGGCGCGTGAAAGCTTCCCCGACCCGCCCTGCCCGTTCGGGCCGGCATCAGGATCCCTTCCACCGGGCATAAGATAACGGTGCTCACGCCGACCAGATCTCCCTGAACCGCTGACGGTGGACCTGGGAATCCAGCGACTCCACGACGAGATACAGGTTCATCCCGCGATGGCTTGAAAGTTCGGCGCGCTCGAACCCGAGGTGCTCGAGCAGACACGCCAGGATGTACTGGGCCCCTCGGCGGAAGTGATGGCAAAACGCAGTTGCGTGTACCGCGCCCGGAGCTCGGGGGCGGATCGTTGCCGGATGAGAGTGTGCAGCCGCCGGGCGGCCGTCAGCGTCAGCAACGCCGACCAGATCAGCGCCTCGACGATGTCGGGGTTCGTCGTCCGGAACTTGTCGAGGGCATACTGAGACTTCAACTCGCGGAAACAAAGTTCCACTTCCCATCTCATCGAGTATAGGCTGGCGGCCTCCTCCGCCGAGAGCATTTCGGGGCCGATGTTCGTGAGGTAGAGGTGGTACTTCCGAGCCTCCTCGTTCCACACCGTCACGAGGCGGCAGCGGAAGGTGTCGGAAGAACAACGGCCGTTGTAGACCCGCCGCTTGAAGGCCAGCTCCACCTCGGCGTCGAGCACCCCGCGCTGGAGACGCGGGAGCACCTCGGAGAGGCGCTTGCCTTCGAGGTCGATCGCCCGGCCTCGGTGGACGGTGAGCGATCGGACGAACAGTGGGTCGGCGCTCTCCTTGAGGCGCGAGACGAAGAACCCGCCCCGCTCCGCGATCTTCGCGAACAGGCGATGGGCGTAGTAGCCGAGGTCGAAGAGGAGGATGTGGTTCTTCACCCACGCTCCGACCTTGAGGGGCTTGATGTCGGCGGTCCGCTCGCCGACCAGCTCGAGGCTCTTCGAGCCGTTGGCCCGCGCGCTGACCAGCGTGTCGACCTTCACGCCCGCGGCGACCTTGCGGGAGTGGGTAGCCGGCCACTTCGTGGCGAGGCTCGCATGGAGACGGACCACTGAGGAATCCTTGATGACAATGTCCTCGAAGGCGGCGAGCCTCGGGTCGAGCTCGCGTCCGGAGTCGTGCGCGAGTTCGGCCAGCGCATATTCCAGGCACCGCTTCAGGAACTTCGAGAGCTCGGGAGTGAAACGGAGGTAGAACCCGGGGTAGCTCGCCGGGAGGTCGGTCCGCTGGACATACCCTTCCTTGAATTCCTGCAGGTGTCGGTGGAGCTCCACGCCGAAGCCGAGGACCAGAACCCAGAGGAACGCGATCGGGTTGACCTTCCGCTCGCGACGGGCGAACCCGGTCTCTCGGGCGAACTGCTCGATCTTCTCGCAGGGGGAGGAGGCGGGTGAGCGCTTCCTCGACCTCCCCGGGCTGGAGCGGGGTGGGACCCACTGGGGCGGGGGACTGTCGCGGCATCCCATAGAGGTGGAGATGAAGCTCATCGATTCCACGAGAAGGGGCCGGCCGGTCACCGTCAGGCCGCCCTTATCTTATGACCGGTGGATTCCTTCTCGAGCACATTGAACTCGACCCCCCGGGGATCGCCGTACTCGCCCGAAAGGACCCCGACCGGCGACGCGATCTCCTCGTCCGCGGCGCGGTCCAACTCAAGCTCAAGCGGGGCAAGTCGGCGTGACTTGTACGTCCTGAAGCGTGCCCATATGGGAGGTCGGCCGGCCCTGAATTCCGCGTTGCGGTCCCCGGAGTGTGTCGGGCGCGTCCGACGAGTGTCCGCGCCGGGGGCCCCGCGGGCTCGTCATGGCCCGTGCGCTGACCCCATCGGGCTCCGCGCCCGAGGAGCGGCTCCGAATCGCTCGTCGGCCGGCTCCGGCAGGCCCAGCCCGGGAACGCCCTACCTTACTCTTCTTTACCGGAAAGGATGGGCGCGGGCGGTTCCAGGCCCACCCCAGTCGATGGCGCCCTCTTGACGCGGTGCCGGGCGGCGGCCCGAAGCGCCAGGAACCCGATCGCCACGGCCGCGGCAACTCCTAACATCCCGATCCAGAGGATCGAGGGCCCGGCTGGTCCGAGACCCAAGAGGAGCGTGCCCACGACCGGCGCCACGACCCGGGCGCCGTTGGTCGCCGCGTTGAACGCTCCGAAGTACCGGCCCCGTCGCTCGGTGTGGGCCCACTGGGAGACCAACGTCTGCTGCGTGGGACTGACGATGTCCTCTCCGACCGTCAGCACCGCCATCGCCCCGAGGTACAAGGGGAAGGCGTTCGCCGCATCGAACAGGAGGAACGCCGCTCCGTAGGCGATCGTCCCCACCGCCATCGAGGCGAAGTAGCGATGCCGGCGTTCGATGAGCCGGCTGATGGGAAGCTGGAGGAAGACCACGAGGACGCCGTTGATGGCGTAGACGAACCCGAACTCCGTGAACGAGATGCCCTTCACCGACCCCAGGTAGAGCGCGAGCGGTGTCCCGAACTGGTTCATGACAACAGCGAGCCCGACGAGGACGATGAGGAGCAAGACAAACGGTCGGTCGCGGAACGGCTGGGCGAAGTCGCCGAAGGTCCGACGGTCGGTGCCGCGCGAACCGGGATAGGTCTCCTTGAGGAAGGCGAGCAGGAGCAGTCCCTCGGCCAGGGAAGTGATTGCGGCGAAGAGGAACAGCACGGGCAGACCCTGAGCGTCGGCGAGGAACCCGCCCAAGGCCGGGGAGAGGGCAAACCCGGTGTTGGTGAAGACCCGCTGGACCCCGAACGCCGTCACCGCGAGATTCGGCGTGGTCACGTCGCCGATCATCGCGCTCTGCGCCGGCCGGGTGAGACCCCCGAGGAGCGAGTTCGCTCCCCACAGCAGCATCACCCAGAGGAGACCTTGGTCGAGATAGCGCCACAGCAGGAGGAGCAGGACGACGCTCCCGAAGGAAGGAAAGATCGCGAACGGGCGACGGCCGATGCGATCGGAGAGCTGGCCCCCCGCGAGGAAGGACAGAGTGCTGACCGGGACGATCGAGGCGATGAGAAGTCCGATGTCAATGTACGAGAGGTGGTAGACATCGGCGAAGACGAGCGGAAGGAAGACGAACGTGGCCGAGCGGCCCAGGTTCCGGACGAGACCGGCGCTTCCGAGCAGGTAGACCCGGCGATCGAGCCGGAGCGCGGCGAAGCGCGCGGCGGGCCGTTCGAACATCTCAGTCGATCCCGCCGCCGAAATCGCCCGAATCCCATAGGCGCACGGACCCCTTCGAGCTGCCGCTCGGGGCCGCGCCGCGACCGCCCACCCGCGGAACAAGGGTTGAGGGGACAACGACCCCGTTCTCCTTCCCCTTCCGGATCCCGTCTCCGGCCCCTTCTTCCCTCGGCGGGCTCGCGGCCGGAGGGTAACGCGCGGAGCGTGTCCGCCCGCGTTCCCCGTCGTTCATCGAGCCGTTCGATGACTTGTAGAGGTGCATCTCGTCGACTCCGGGTCGGCTCCGCATGAACCGATGCCACTCGGCGCTGAGATGATCGAACGGTTGCCTGACCCAAGTGAAGTCGCGTCCGACCTCGAGAGGGCGGATCCTCTATTTTGGGCCTTTCGAATCGGAACCGTGACCCTTGAACGCGGTCCTCCTCGAACTCGAAAACGAGCCATCACCGGTGAGCGATCTCTAACGCTCCTCCGGTCCGATCTCTTCCAGCGACCGGGTCGAGGACGATGTCCCCGAAGTCCGTGAAGGACTCGATGAAGAAGGGCGGATGAAGTGCCGGTGGAGAGCTGGGAGTACGGACGGTTGGGCTCCCACGGATGAAGTGTCATGATCGAGGGGTCGTGGAAGCGCGGAAAGTAAGGAAAGGCGGATGGATTGGAACTCTCGGAGAGTCCGGCACATTCCCCGCTCTCCGTCCGCCCCGGTGTGAACGGTCCTCCCGGCCCGCGCTGAATCGTGCTCCCCATCCCGAAACGCCCTTACGCCCGCACGCATCGAGCGTTCGATGGCCGCGAGTTTGTTTCCCACGATCACCGTAGCAACGGACGGTTCTTCGACGGCGAACGAGGCCGTAGACGTAGCAATCGATCTCGCGAAGCGATACGGGTCGTCCATCACCATCATCACCGTCGCGCCGCTCCAAGCGACCTTCGTGGGGGCGAGTGAGGCGTATGTCCCGCCGTCGCCCCCGATCGTCGACCTGCCGTACTACCGTACTTTGGCGGAGCAGTCCGTCCAGCGGGCCCGGGCCGCCGGCATCGCGACCGTCAAGGGGGTCGTCGCGGAGGGCGTACCGGTCGACGAGATCCTGGCCTACCTCGAAGAAGAGCCGCCGACGCTCTTCGTGGTCGGTTCGCGCGGCCTCAGCCGCGGCAAGCGTCTCCTCCTGGGGAGCGTATCGGCCGGGGTCGTTCAGGGGTTCAAGGGGCCGGTCCTGGTCGTGCACCCGGGCACTACGAAGCCACGGCCGTAGTGATCGATAGCCGCGTGCGCACCGGGAGCTTGTGGGAGGCCTTCCGCATGGCCTCCTTCGCATCGCCAACGTGGGCGGCGGTCGTGTAGATCGTAAGGAGGTCGGAGCCGATCTGCGCGCGGACCGCGTGACCGACCGGCTTACCGAACGCCCGTCGCATGCCGTCCGAAATTCGGTCGGCGCCGGCACCCATGGCCATCTTGTGCTCGCGCAGGATCGCGTGCGGGTACCGGCGAACCTTGAGGTGGTACTGGTTGGGAGCGGTCTTCTCCAGGACCCGCACCGCGCTGACGCGCGCGGCCTCGAGGGCGATGTCGCGGACCTGGGCAGCCTCCTCGGTCCCGAGGGTGAGCGAGACGGTGAAGGCCCCCTTCAGGTTGCCGGTATCGAACTGGGTGACGCGGCACACCGGCACCCCTCCCATGTACTCGCGGCGGGTGTAGATCTGCCCCTCGATCTTGCGATACATACGGGCCGGCTTGCGCGTCATGGCGCGCGCCGAGCCCGGCCCCCTCTAAAATCCTTGCGCCGCGGCGAAACGGCCGTCCAGTCCGCTTCGGGGAGGGGTCGGGCGCCCCCCCGCGCGAGCGGGACCTCAACGGCCCGCACCTTGTGATCCTCCACCACCTGGGCAATCCTGCCTCGCGCGCCGGGCGAGCGCGCGAGAACGAAGAAGCTCGTCCCGAACATCGCTTGAGCCGCCCAGGTGTCCCGGCCGCGCAACGCGCGCAACAGGCGACGTAGGCGGGGACTGGCCAACCCAGCCGCATCCGTGAACCGCTCGCTCTCGCGGCCGAAGGCGTCCAGCGAAGGGTGCGCGAGGAGGGAATCAAGGGGCCGGGCGGCACGAAGGATCCGCGCCAGAGAACGGACGTTCGAGAGGACGTCGGGCGTGTCGATCCTCGGACCCACAACGCCGACCCAGACCGTGGCGCGCAAGGGGAGATGACGGATCCTGCCCCACGGAGGGATCCCGGGGCGAGACCGAAGCTCGAGTCCCCCTCCGAGGATGGCCGCGACGCCTCCGAGTCCCCCTCTTCCCTCGAGCTCGGCCAGGTGCGCCGCCTCGATCGCCCGCTGGCGGGGCTGGCCGAGCAGGGAGGCGGTCGCCAAGGATGCGGCGAGCGTGCCCGCGGCGCTCATTCCGAAGCCCTGGCCCACGGGAAGCTCGTGCCGCACCCGGATCAGGAGGTGCCCCCGCGTGCGCATCCCGATTCGGCGGGCCGCGTCCTCGGTGATCGGCAGCGGCGTTCCGATGTCGTCCATCGCTGCGACCGAGGACCGAGGAGCCGGTCGGAGGGTCACCGTGGCGAACGCTCCGAGTTCGAGTACCAGTCCGGCGCCTTGCGACCCTATGGCTCGCGCCTCTTCGCCCTGCAACGCGGGTCGGAAGATTCCGGTGACGTGGCCCGGCGCGAACGCGCGGGCCGTTCGAAGCCGTTCCGTGTTCGCGTCCCCCCCTTCGCCGCTCGACCGGTCACTCCTTATAAACAGGGACGTGTTCGTTACCTCGACGGATGCCTCTCCGTCCCACGCACCACACCGATGAGCGATTCTGAGACCCCCGCTGCCGGGCAGGACTCGTTCGACCGAATGAACTTCCTCGAGCTGCGGAACACGCAGCTGGCGGAGGCAATCAAGCGCGTCGAGAGCGAACGGCACTACATGGAGTCGGAGATCCTCCGACTGCAGCGCGAGGTCAAGCGCCTCAAGACGGAACTGGACCGGTTGCGCTACCCCCCGCTCATCGTCGGAAGCGTTCGGGACGTGCTGACGGACGGCCGCGTGATCGTGAAGTCGTCCACGGGACCCGATTTCGTCGTCAACTCGGCCGAGAACGTCGAGCACACGAAGATGACGATCGGGAGCCGGGTGGCACTGAACAAGCAGACACTGGCGGTCATGGGCGTCTTGCCGGCATCGGTCGATCCGCTGGTCACGGCGAGCGAGATCGTTGACAAGCCGAACATCACCTACGAGGATATCGGCGGCCTCTCCGACGAGATCCGCGACATCCGCGAAGCGGTGGAGTATCCGTTGCTGCGCAGCGAGCTATACCGGAAGGTCGGGGTCGACCCGCCGAAGGGGGTGCTCCTGGTCGGGTCCCCGGGGACCGGCAAAACCCTGATCGCCAAGGCGGTCGCGCATCACACCCGAGCGACGTTCATCCGGCTCGTGGGGAGCGAGCTTGTCCAGAAGTACATTGGGGAGGGCGCGCGGCTCGTCCGCGAGCTCTTCCAGCTCGCGAAGGAGAAGGCACCGACCATCATCTTCATCGACGAGGTCGATTCCATCGGGGCGAAGCGCCTGGAAGTGGCGACCAGCGGAGACCGCGAGGTCCAGCGCACGCTCATGCAATTGCTCGCCGAGATGGACGGGTTCGAGCCTCTGTCCAACGTCAAGATCATCGCGGCGACGAACCGGCCCGACATCCTGGACGACGCGCTGCTGCGGCCGGGCCGCTTCGACCGGATCATCGAGATCCCGGTCCCGACCCCGGTGGGCCGCGCCGAGATCTTCCGCATCCATTCGCGCGACATGGCGATCCGGGACCCGGTGGACTTCGACGTGCTCGCGGCCCGATGCGATGGCGTGACCGGGGCCGACATCAAGGCAATCTGCACCGAAGCGGGAATGTGGGCGATCCGCGAGGAGCGCGACCACGTGCTCGCGACCGACTTCGACCGCGCGATCGAGAAGGTCGTCGGCGACGAAGAGCTCCGCAAAGAGTCGGTCACGATGTTCGCCTGAGGGCGAGCTCGGCGAAGGTCCCGATCAGGGACCGGGCACGAGGTCGGTACGAGCGACGATCCTCGGACCGTTGCCCGCGTTGAGGTCGAAGAGATACGCGGGCTGCCCGACCCGGTAGACCACGGGGCGGTCGGTCGTGAACCGGACAGTGGCGTCCGAGCGTGTGTCGACCGCCGCCGGTGCGGTCTGCATTCCGATCGCGACCGACATCCGAGAGCCCGGTCCCCAGTCTCCCTTGTAATAGCGGCACGGGACCAGCCGCTCGCCGACCAGCTCCTCGCC
>JAKAPG010000061.1 GCA_021823085.1 Thermoplasmata archaeon
GAGGCGGGGGCGGTGGCGTCGTGGAAGGGGGCGGGCCCGCGGGCGTGCTGTTCTCGACGATGAGCTCGGCGAGGGGGAAGGACGCGACGACCGACGAACCGTTCGAGGCGAGGGTGTAGTCGGCCCGGCTGTAGAACCCCCCCACCGGTTGGCTGCCGGCCGCCGCGCACCCGGGGGCGATGCACGCGTCAACGGGGGCCGCGATCCCATAGGGCGGCCCGACGGCGATCACGTTGAACGACGCCTGCCACACGTCTCCGCTCTGCATCACGTCGAGGTTCGGGTCGGCGCTCCAGTTGAACGTGAGGGCGGTCGTCGATCCGAGGGCGAGCTGCCCAACGGACTCGTTGCAGCCACCGGGGAAAGGAACTGAGGATGCGCAGGTGACGGCGGGGTCGAGGTACGGGCCGATCTCGATGTTGCCGTAGGGGACGAAGGTGAACATGGGAGCGTCGGCGGCACCGCGGAGGGAGAGGGAGTAGGGAGCCGCCCCGAGACTGATGCGGGAGAGGGCGGAGATGAGCGACGGGTTCGTCTCGTTGAAGTATTCGGTACCTCGGTCGCAGAAGGGCCAGCTTGTGTCAACGCAGGGGCCGGACCAGAGGGTCGTCCCCCTCAATGCCGGCTCTTGGAGATCCCCGGTGTAGCCCGAACACGACTCGGGTGCGGTCCAAAAGGCAGGCCAGGGTCCAAAGGGCCAAGCCCACGGCGGGAAGGAGAGCCGCGGGCCATCCCAGCTGCCGCCGGTCGCCATCGCCATGTCGCAGGCGGCGTCGCGTGTCCGATTGACGTTCTGCCAGATCTGCTGGGTGTCTACAATCCCGGCCGGCGCACAGTACCCGTTTCCCCACTGCAAGCAGCCCCAGCTTCTCCCGGAAGAGTCAGTTCCATTCGGCGTCCAATAATACGCCCCGGCCGGCCCAGCCCAGTCGGCGCCTCCCGGAATCTCGATGGTGTCGATCGTACAGTTCCCACCAAGCGAGTCGACGCACGGCGGGGACGACTTGGCGAGCGCCGCAATCGAGTCGTTGGGATTCCCGTTCTGGGAGACGACCCAACCCTCCCCCCCGGGACTTTGAATCGTGGGCGTGAAGTCATAGGAAGGCTCCCAACCCGAGCTGTAGCAGCCGGGCTTCGTCACGTTGCGCGTGAAGTGGTTCGAGTGGGCAGACGAGCTGATGCAGTAGTTGACGACGTAGTTGGGGTCGCGGGGAACGGTGCTGCCGATCCAGACGATCACGTGGTGGGCGTCGGGGGCCCACGCGATCCCGGCGCCGGAAAGCGCCCCGTAGAGCGCGGTGATGGAGGAGGAATGGAGGAAGTTCTCCGCGAGGCCGGAGCCCCGGAGGATCGGGGAGCCGTTGAGGACCTGTGTGAGGAGGGTCGCGTTGACGGCCGATTGGAACTGGTCGGCAGGCACGAAGTTCCCGATGTCCACGTGGTACTCGGACCCGTTGGCGTTGCCCCACTGGTCGTGGGTCGCGAAGTAGTCGACCAGGCCGAAGGAGAGACGGGTGGCGGGGTGGGCCGCCTGAATGCCCTCGACGATGGCGCTGGCGTTGGAGACGAAGGCACCGACGGAGTTCGCCTCGCCGCAGAGCTGATAGGGCCATGCAGAGGCACAGATCGCGCCGATGAGAAGGTTCGAACTGTTGAAAGTCTCTCCCGAGCCGTACCAGTCGAACGACCCGTCGTACGCGGTCGTCTCGAGCACGAAGAGGACCTGGACCGCGGGCCAGCTCGGCGTCCCGGCCGATGGGGCCGTGGCGGAAAGGGTAACCCGAGCGATGTCGGTCCCGGCGTCGCAGGTGAGAGAGGGGCTCGCACAGACGGCCCCTGGCGTGACGCTCGCGCTGAGGGCGGCAACTGGAGCGAACGGAGTTGGATGGCTGGCGCTTGGGTTCGCTCCCCTCCCGACAGGAATCAGGGGAGTCCCACGGAGTCCCTCGATTCCGTGGAACGGGAAGGGCGAAGGAGGCAGAAGCGTCACGGCGAGTACCACCGCGACAATGGGGATCGCCGCTAGCGTTCCGTGGAATCCCCTAGCCATCACGGGAGTACCTGCGTCAGTGTCCGGCCGAGCCACCAAGCACTACGCACTTCTGCGACTCCCGTCGCCAGTCGCTCAGGGCGAACGACCGCCCAACTCCGCTCGCGCACTTTCGAGCTCCCGTAGGCTCGTGAGGTATCCTGACCGCACAGCCATGCTATGGACAGGCCGCGCAACTGACGGAGCTCAGCGTGGCCTGGAAGCCGCTCTCGCCCGAGCTCCCGTATCCCCCGGCGCCAGTGGTAACGTCATTGTGAATTTCAACCTCGGCGTAGAATCCGTACTTCACCCCGCTGCTGACCGCGAAAGACCCCGTGGTGACCGTCGCTCCGCTGATCGTTGAGGTAAAGCTCGTCGGGCCCGCGCCACAGTTTATGTTCTGGCTTACCGCAAGGTTCGACGGGGGCGTGGCGAAGAGCGCACCGGAGGCGGAGGAATATGCGTTGGCGTAGAGCGTCATAGAAACATCCGCGGAAGTCGCTGTGCCGCAGGTGATCGATTCATTCATCGTTCCGGAAAAGGCGAACGTGAACGTTGCTGTTGCAGTGGAGAAGGAGCTGGTCGGCTGGTAGCATCCTGCTGGCGACGGATCCACAGTGAAGGACTCCTGCGATGTGATACTGCCGCCGGCGGTAGGCGAGATAGGGCCGGCGGTCTGGCTCAGGAAACGGAACAAGCCCGACGATGCCGAGGTGGACAGGCCACTGTAGGAGGACACGGGAATCTGGGTTGGAACGGCAACGCTGGGCGACGGACCAGTGCATGCAACGACATAGTTCGGACTAAAGCTCGGCATTGCAGCAGCTGCCGGCGCCACGACCAGGAGCAGGAGGAACGCAGAGCCCAAGGCGACCGGCAGCCCTGCCCGACGGCGGAAGTGAGCGGGGAGGCGAGTAGTCGGATAATGAGACGTGATAGCACGATGCGCGCTTCGGTACATAACTGTGGCGAGGTCGGTAACCCTCCTGTGAAAGCGCCCCGAGCCCCGTGATTTTTTAGCCGGCATCGTCGACCTCCTGGTCCTTCCCACCGGCTTCCTGTTTGAGCACTTGGAGGACATCCGCCTTTCCGCTCAGCCGGTCCGCGAGGGCTTCCAGCTGCTCCGAGGAGATCGCGGGAGCGAGATCCTCGGCCACCTTCCTCATCCTCTTCTCCTTCCTGTCGGTGAGGTCGGCGTCTTCCTCCGAGTAGGGGACCTCGAACGTTAGCATCTTCCAGATCTCCGCGGAGAGCTTGCGAGCCGCGTCCACCGTCGCCTTCTGGGCCGGCTGGGTCTTCGCCTTCTCCTCCCTCCGAGCCTGAACGATTGGCTCCCCGAGAATCACCTCGCCCGGTTCATCTCGGAGTTCGTCGACAAGCAGATCGACCTCGCCCAGTTCTCCGGGGGCTACGACAACCTCGAGTGCGGCAACCTCGCCTTCCACCCGGCGATGCTGCTCAAGCTCTGGCTCTACGGCTACTGTGTCGGCACGCCCACGTCCCGGAAGGTGGCCCGCGCCACCTTCGAGGACGTGGCGTTCCGCTGGCTCGCCACCGATCAGCACCCAAGCTATTCGGCCCTCGCCAGGTTCCGGGAGCGGAACCTGGGGAACTTCCACCCCCTCTTCCTGAGGGTGCTGAAGTTCTGCCAAGAGGCGTACCTCATCGGCGGGACCCGGATGGCGCTCGACGGAACGAAGGTGAAGGCGAGCGCCTCGAAGCACCGGGCGATGAGCCACGGGAAGATGCTCGAGAGGGAGACGCGGCTGGACGAGGAGTCGCGAAAGAGCATCGAGGAGTACTTCCGGAAGGTCGCGGAGAACGACGCCGAGGAGGACCGGAGGTTCGGGAAGGGGAACAACCCTTACAATGCGATCCCCGGGGTGAAGACGGCGGCGGACCGCCGGGAGAAGATCCGCAAGGCGATCGAGGCGCTCGAGGAGCGGGAGCGCCAGAAGGCGAAGGAGGCGGGGAAGACGGAGGCGGCCCCCGTGGACCCGAAAACACAGTACAACTTCACCGACCCCGAGTCCCGGATCATGCCGGACGGAGCGAACCGGGGCGCGTTCGTCCGGGCCCACAACTGCCAGGCGAGGGTGGACGAGAAGGTGCAGATCATCGTCGCGGCGGAGGCGGTCCAGGCTCCGCAGGACCAGCGCCAGCTGGTCCCGATGACGGAGATGACGATCGAGAACCTCGGGATCTGGCCCGAGGAGATCCTCTCCGATGCGGGGTACTTCTCGGCGGCGCAGATCCGGGAGGTGGCGCGGCGAGGGATGGAGGTCTACTGTCCGCCGGAGACCGGACGGAAGGCGGAGCGGGAAGCGTGTCCGAGGGGCCGGCCCTCGGACGACGAGACGTTCACCCAACGGATGGGTCGGAAGGTCCGGAGCGAGGAGGGTCGGAAGCACTACCGACGAAGGAAGTGCATCGTGGAGCCGGTCTTCGGCCAGATCAAGCAAGGGAGAGGGCTACGGCAGTTCCTGACGAGGGGACTGCGGAAGATCCGAGGGGAGTGGAGGCTAATCGCGCTGACCCACAGCCTCACGAAGCTCTACCGGGCGCAGTTCGGATAGGCCGCCTCGGAACCGCGACAGTCACGGGTCCGGGCGGCCGGAGAGGGCTCAGGATCCCCTCGAGGTCAATTCGGAGCTGCGCCACAGGCTCCTATACCACGGGACGGCGGTGTGCAAGGCTTCGAACGATCTTGGCGGGAACTCAACTCGCCGTCTCTGCCTTACGTTGAACAGGTTGAGGAGGAAACTCGGAACGCGAGGATGGCGGTAACAACGATTGCGATTAGTTCGATGTCGGCTTGGTTCACCACGAACGGGCTTCCCCGCTTGCCGTTCCTAAAACGGAGGTCCCCGGCCCCTATCGGAACCGGGGGAATGGGTTGACCTTGGTCTAGCGGTGGAGGAGGCGGGTGCCCTGAAACGGTTGGAAACGGGGCCGGGCGCTTCGCGGGTTTCGGTATACTGAGCTATGGCGGCGCGGGCGGTCCTGCCCTCCGGCGGCGAAGACGCTCCTCCTACTTGTGCCCCGCCCCCGCATCGATCGCGCCGGGTCCCCCGCCGGAGCTCGTCGGCCCTCCGTGGGGCCTCCCTCCTCCCCAAGAGTCATACCCCGCGCCGTCGTCCCGCGGACATGACGGAAGCGGGCGGCCCCCGTGCTCCGATCCACGCCCGGCGGGGCGACCAGCTCGAGTGCCGCGGATGGGCGCAGGAGGCGGCGCTCCGGCTCCTCATGAACAACCTGGACCCCGAGGTCGCTCGCGACCCCGAGCACCTTATCGTGTACGGCGGGCGGGGCAAAGCCGCCCGCGACTGGGCGGCGTACGACCGCCTCGTCGCGACGCTCCGGAGTCTGGCCGACGACGAGACCCTCGTCGTCCAATCCGGAAAGCCGGTCGGGGTCTTTCCGACGCACACCGAGGCACCCCGGGTCCTCATCGCGAACGCCCTCCTCGTGCCGCGCTGGGCCACCGACGAGACGTTCTGGGACCTCGAGGCCCGCGGGCTCACGATGTACGGCCAGATGACGGCCGGGAGCTGGATCTACATCGGGACCCAAGGGATCCTTCAGGGGACCTACGAGACCCTCGCCTCCCTCGCACGGATCGAGTTCGGCGCGCACGACCTCGCGGGTCGGTGGATGCTCTCCTCCGGGCTCGGGGAGATGGGCGGGGCACAGCCCCTCGCCGTGACGTTGCTCGGCGGGGTCGCCCTCCTCGTCGACGTCGACCGCCGCGCGATCGAGCGCCGCCGGTCCAAGGAGTACCTGGACGTCGTGGCGACGGACCTCGACGACGCGCTCGCCCGGGTCCGAGCGGCCGTCGCGGAGCGGCGCGCGCTCTCGGTCGGCCTCGAGGCGAACGCGGCGGACGTCTACCCCGAGCTCGTCCGCCGCAACGTGCTCCCGGACATCGTGTCGGACCAGACCGCGGCCCACGACCTCAACGTCGGCTACATCCCGCGGGGCCATACGCTCGGCGCGGCCCAGGAGCTGCGCCAGCGCGACCCGGCCCAGTACCGCCGCGAGGTCCTCGCCTCGATCGCGCTCGAGGCGCGCGCGATCCTCGAGATGATCCGACGCGGGGCCAAGGCGTTCGACTACGGCAACAACTTCCGCGCCCAGGCGCGCGAAGGGGGGGTCGCGAACGCGTTCGACATCCCCGGCTACGTGCCCGCGTACATCCGCCCGCTCTTCGCGGTGGGAAGCGGTCCGTTCCGCTGGGTGGCCTTGAGCGGCGAGCCGGACGACATCCGGCGGATCGACGCGATGATCCTCCGGGAGTTCTCCGAGAACGCCCCGCTGATGCGCTGGATCCGGCTGGCCGGCGCGCGGGTCCGCTTCCAGGGCCTGCCCGCGCGGATCTGCTACATGGGCTACGGCGATCGCGAACGGTTCGGCCATCTCGTCAACGAGCTCGTCGCCCGCGGTGAACTGCGGGCGCCGATCGCGATCGGGCGCGACCATCACGACACGGGCAGCGTGGCGAGCCCCTACCGCGAGACCGAGCGGATGCGGGACGGGTCCGACGCGATCGCCGACTGGCCGATCCTGAACGCCCTCCTCAACGCCGTGAGCGGCGCGGCTTGGGTCTCGGTCCACCACGGCGGCGGGGTCGGCATCGGCAACTCGATCCACGGCGGTCTGGTGGTCGTCGCCGACGGAACGAAGGACGCGGACCGGCGCCTCGGCCGAACGCTCCACAACGACCCCGCCCTCGGAGTGGCGCGGCACGCCGACGCCGGCTACCCCGAGTCGATCGAGATCGCGTCCCGCGCGCGCTTCCGCATCCCCGGGCCGCCCTGACGGGGCGACGGGGGCCCTGCTACACCGTAGCAGCCGGTCCAAGAGACCCCGCGTGAAACGGAACAGGAGTATATCCCCCGATTCCGGGGTCCCTCGGATCGCGGAGAGCCTCCGCGAAGGAAGCAACGACCATGAACCACCTCGGACGAACGACGGGAACGCTCGTGGTGATCGGGGCCGCGCTCGTCGCGTTCCTGATCGCCCCCGGGCTTGCGTCCCCCGCCTCCGCCTCCGCCGTCCCGCTGGGCAGCACGGCGCCCCAGCAGTGGGCCTACGGGGCCGAGAAGTGGGTGAACGTGAGCGTGATCTTGCCGAACGCGACGTACACCTCGCAGGCCTTCGTCGGCTGGCAGGTCGTCTACACGGCGACCAACACGACGCTCGGCGGCGTCGAGCTCGAGGCGCAGCGGACGATGGGGGCGACCTTCGCCTCCAAGTTCTGCTCCCCGAACTGCGCGAGCCCCTCGGTCCTCGGCCTCCTCAACATCTCGGGCTGGTCGAAGATCGCCGGCTTTGCGAACCTGACCGCGACGGCCTCGGTCTACGAGAACGGGTCCCCCGTCCTCGCGATCGGCCTGGAGAACGCGCAGGCCCAGGGCACGGCCAACCTCTCCGAGCGCCTGCAGCTCACCGCCCCGATCGGCGGGGCGGCGCGCACGGCGAGCTCGACGTTCTTCGCGGCGGGCGCCACGCACGCCCAGGTCGGGTTCACCCCGGCGCTGGGGCTCGTCCCGCTCACGGTCGCGAACGGCACCGCCTGGAACAGCTCGAGCGCGTACTCGGCCGCGGGCGCCTGGGATATCGCCATGTCCTACAGCCACAGCGCGTTCACCGGCACGAAGACCGCGGGCGCCTACAGCGCCAACGGCAGCGTCACCGGTAACGGGACCCTCGGCCTCCAGGGTCGGGACCTCGGCACGGTCACCCTGAGGAACGGACAGACCATCCCCGCGCTCGACCTCCAGGTCAGCGGTCCGTTCGACGTCAGCGACGGCGTGATCCTCGTGCCGCACGACTTCGACCTGTTCAACGGGGACGACCAGGTGCTCGGGTCCCACATCCTGGGCGGGGAGACGTTCTTCACCTCGAACGTGGACGTGGCGGTCGACAACCTGCACCACCTGCGGATCGTGGCCGCCGCCTCGAACTACGGGTCCGACGACTCGAGCCTGCCGACGGGCCCTTCGACCACGTCGGTGAGCGCGACCCCGGCCGCCTCCGCGAGCCCCACCTACCTCCAGGCGCAGCCGGAGCCGGTCGCGAGCGCCCAGTCCGCGTCGTCGTGCCTCGTGAGCGCCTGCCCCGCGGGCGCCACGGGCGGCCTCTTCGGAGGCGGCGCAGGTCTGGTCGTCGCGGTGATCGGTCTCGTCGTCCTAGCCGCGGTCGGTTCGGTGAGCGTCATCGAGTACCGCATCTGGGCCAAGCGGCGCGCGGCGAACCGGCTCGACGCGTCCCGTCCCACGATCGTACCGCCCGCCGGGGCGTACCACGAGGCGCCCCAGCCCCCGGCGCCGCCCCCCTCGGCGCCGCGGCTGCCGCCGCGGACCCCCTGACCGGGTCGGACACGACCCGCCGGGCCGGCGCGGCCGGCCCGGCCAACCCCTTCGGGCGATCGAGGGCCGATCCGTACTGTTCTCCGATCACGGACCGGCCGCCCGACGACGCGAGGAGGGGTCGTGGGTCCGTTTCATCCGGCGCACGCGGCGCGCAGCACCGCGCGGTCGGTGGCGTACGGGACCAACCGGCGCGCTTCGGCCGGGGTCGCCCAGCGCTCCGCGTCGAAGAGGGACTCCCGACGTACCCGGGCGACCGAAGTGAGAGCCCGGAAGTAGACGGTCGTCTTGAGCACGTTCACGTCGCGCTTCGGGTCGTAGAACCGATAGGCGATCTCCGCGACCTCGGGCCCGAGCGCCATCCGCCGGATCCCGGTCTCCTCGCGGACCTC
>JAKAPG010000062.1 GCA_021823085.1 Thermoplasmata archaeon
GTCGACCGCGGGATCGACTATCGGCGGGTACCGCAGCCGAACGACCGACCCGAGGTCGTCGAGGCGCTCGCGCGTCGCGCGCTCGCTCCGGGGGAGTAGCCTGTGCGCTACGGCGGCAGAGGTCCGGCCGGCTCCTCCTCGTCGGGGAAGTCCCCGGCGGTGAGACCCGGCACGCTCGCGATGTCGATCGGCTCCACGACGTACGGCGTGTCGCGGCGCCAGCAGAACCACGCGATGAAATCGAGCAGGCGCCTCGGAAGGTCGAGCGAGCGCCCGATCCGGTAGACGTCCTCCTTCGCGAGCTCGCCGACGAGCGCGAGGACGAGGAAGTAGACGACGGTCCCAACGAGGAGGCCGATGACGAGCAGCGCGAGATTGCTCTGGGAGATCAGGGGGAAGGCCTCGTTCACGCGATCGATCGCAAGGAAGGCGAAGAACGCGCTCACGAGGATGAACAGGATGGAGCGGGCGAACACGTGCACCGCCATGAGCCGGTGGACGAACCACAGGTTGAGCGTGAACGCGCCCAGGCTCGAGGCGAGCACGGCGATCGACACGGCGACGAGCCCGTCGCTCGCAGGCAGGAGGCCGTAGGGGGGCAGGAGGGCGATCGACACGCTGAACAGGAGGGCGACCTGAACCCCCGTGAGGTAGAACTCGAGTCGCCGCCAGCCGATCGCCGAGAGTCCCACGCCCATGATCAGGGCGATCGACGCCGGGATGGCGCCCAGCGCGAGGAGGGCGAGCGCGGTCGCCCCGACGACGTAGGAGTGGTTCACGATCTGCAGGATCGTGACGCGGTAGACGACCATCGCGACGACCCCGGGGATGAGGAGCATCGACGAGTAGCGGACCGCAGTCCACATGCCGTCGCGGATGCCCTGGTAGTTCGCTCGCTTGTGCAGGGCGGCGATGTACGGGAACAGCGGCGTCGCGACCGCGGTCGGCAGGGCGATCAGGAGGATCCGGAAGCCGTTGATCAGGTTGTACTGGTTCAGGGGGGCCGCCCCGAGCGACGCCTGGACGAAGAACGGCGTCATGTTCGATGCGGCGGTCGCGAGTCCGAGCGCGCCGAGGAGCGGCCAGCTGAACTTGAGCAGCAGGATCGCTTCGCTCTTGCGGAAGCGGCGGAGGAGCGGCCACAGCGCCGGAAGGCAGAACAGTCCTCCGGCCGCCGCGCCGATCACGAACGCATAGCTGAGGCCGAGGACCGACGGAAGGAAGAGGGCCGCGGCGATGAGCACCGGAGTGCGGACGATGACCTCGACCAAGCTCGGGTACTGGCCCTTGACCGCGTTGCCGGAACCGATGAAGTAGTTCTGGTAGATCGCTTCGAGCGTCCAGAATAACGGTAGGACCATGAAGAGCCCCAATATCTCGAGGTCCTGCGCGGTCGGCGCGAGGACCGCGCCGGCGACGTTGACGCCGCCGATTGCGAGAACGGCGAGGCCCGCGACGCCGACCAACAGGAAGCGCAGCACCAGGTAGGTCCCGGTGTTCGCGAGAGGCGAGCGGCCCCGAGCCACCAGCAACTGGTAGCCGTAGCCGACCCGAAGGTCGGCGAGCACGTTGATCGTCGAGGCGATCAACAGGAAGAACTGGACGGTCCCGTAGATGGCCTGGCCGGAGGTGTGACCGCCGACGAAGCGATAGACGAACAGCGAACCGACGAAGCCGATCGCCTGGATCGCGACGTACGCCCCAAAGACCGCGGCGGAGTTGGCCGTGAGGGTGTACCGGGGCTCCGGTAACTCCGGTTGGATCGGGCCCGCGGAAACCGTCTCGCTCTCGCTTTGCACGCCCGAACCCGGCCGGCGGGAGGTGGCGTCCTCCTCTTAATCGCTCCCGGGGACTCGCGAGGACCGCGCTCGGGAACGCCGGCGGCCGGTCCGCACCGGGTCGTGGCTCGCCTCGCCGGGCGCGAGCCGTCGGGCTTCCCGGGAGATCGTGGTCAGCACCCGGACCATCGTGGCCCAATCCTCGGCCGAGACCGACCGACGGAACCGCCGGCCCAGGTCCCTGCGGAACCGGTCGAACTCGCGCAACGTCGCCCGGCCCTTCGCGGTCGGGACCACGAGGACCCGACGGCGGTCCTCGCGGGACGGTCGTCGCTCGACGAGCCCCGCCGATACCGCGTCCTCGATGTGGAGGCTGATGGCGGCCGGGCTTACCTCGAAGAGCCGCGAGATCTGCGCGCCGGTGAGCGGCCCCCTCTCGTCGATCAACGCGAGGATCCGAAGGTGAGCCCGAGTGACGTGCGTCCGCCTCGCCACCGAGGCGAAGTGTGGTTTGAGCGCGTCTCCGAGGTCCCAGAAGGGATCCCAGAAGTCGCTCGAACCGAAACGACGGCCGGTCCGCCTCCGGAGCCCCCTGCCGGGCACCCGGGGACCCTCGAGCGGCACGAGCAGGACTCCCGCACGTCCGGTCCGCATCATCCTTCCGGGGTGCCTCAGGCAGTATCAAGGGTTTCGTCCGTGCCGGCAGATCCTGACGCACCTGCGCGAGTTCCATGACTCGGGCACGGAGCCGGCGAGCCGGGCCCAAGGGATCCTCGCCCTGGCTTCGGTCGTGGAGGGGCCCGCCCCGAAGAGGGCCGGGCCTCGTACGGGCCGACCGCGCAAAAGTGCGCGGGCGCCGGGTCTCGCCGGCAGCGTCGCCGCTCTCCGCGAGCGTCGTCGTGAGCGACTCGCCCATGAAGCGGGAGTGTTGAGCGCGAAACGGCCGCCGCCCATCGACCGCATACGAGGGGCGGCCACCCGCGAGTCTCCGGCTCGTCCGCGTCCTTTGCGGGATGGTCGTCGTCCCGCCGACGGCATGGACGAGGCGAGGGCCCGTACCGGGCGGTGGCTGCGCCCTCGCTCGGGCCGCGGTAACTCCCCACCTCAATGAGAAATATTCGCGATGGTGCGAATCCCCTTGTGCAAGGCGCCCGGTGTTCGAACTGTGGGGCGAGGGTCCCTTCCGGGGCCAACTACTGCCCCGTGTGCGGTGCTTCGCAGATCGGGCGTCCGGGTCCGCCGGCGACCTCGCGCGCCCCCCCGGCCCCGACTTCACCTCCGGCGCCGTCCCGCCCGAGCCCCCTTCCCCCGCCACCCCTCGGCGCGGGAGGGATTCCCTTCCCTCGGCGACTCCCTCGGCGTTCCCTCCTTCTCGTGGTGGTCGCGGTGGTCGTGATCATCGCCCTCGTGGTCGGCGTCTTCGCCTACGTCTTCTACTCGGGCGCCTACGCTGTCGATATCACCTCGCTGAGCGTAACGTCCCCGAACGATACGTGCGGGTACGGCGCGGGTCTCGCCCTCCACTACGCGGGCCACTTCTCCGGCTACACCGGGAACAGCGCCAGCATCTCGATCGGGATCACCAACCTGAACACCACGTCGAGCTGCACCATCCGTAGCGCGACCTCGAACACCTCAGGGTTTTCGATCGACGGCGTCCAAGGCGTCACGATCCCCCCACTCTCCAAAGGGACGCTCACGTTCACGCTCAACTTCCCGTCGTCCCGGTACACGGGACCCGTCTGGATCCTCTTCTCCTAGCACGTCGATCTCGTTCGCCTCGCGCGCCCTTGAGCGGCATCCGCTCAGGAACCTCGCGGACAAGCCGGATCGAGCGAGGCGCCTCCGACCCGGTCGCGGAGCTCTTCCGACGACGAGCCTCCGCCGTCGGCCGCCCCCGACGAATTCACGCCGGGAAGGGAGGTGGGAGCACGGGGATTTGAACCCCGATATGCGGGTCTCTCCGCGCGCTCCAGTCACTCGTCATCGGACCGCACGGCGGTCCTCCGCAGACCCGAATTTCACAGGGCGGGCTACGGCCCGTCCTGACTGGAGCCCGCTGGTCTGCCAGATTAGCCTATGCTCCCTCCGGCGACACGGGGAGGTTGAGGAGAGATATCCTTTCCGATGCACCGCTCCGCGGGGTCGCCTCCCAGGCGGGGTTCAGCGCTTGGAGCGGTCGAAGAGATGGCGCAGCTCGATGGACGGAGCGTCGGGCCCGGTCATCGGCTCGAGGAACCGTGCCAACTCGTCTTCGGTGACGAAGGCGAGGCTCGAGGCGCCGAGGTTCGCCGCTTCGCGGCAGGCCGCTCCCACGGCAAAAAGGTGCGCGGGTACCTGGCCCAGCTGACGGGAGAGCCAGATCGCTTCGATCCCCTGTGTCCCGATCCAGTCGTGGGGGACCTCGCGCAGAACCCTCTGCGCCGCGCGCCGTACCTCAGGTGACCCCACCTCCCGCACGGGTACGACCGCGACGACCACGCGTCCGCGAGCGATCGGCACGATTCCCTCGAGCGCGTCGACCTCGACCAGGTCGCCGGCCCGGGCGCGCGCGCGTGCGATCCCGCGGGACGAACCTCCCGACCCCGGCAGCGCGGTCAGCGCTCCCCGGACCATCTCGAGGTGCACGGGCGCCCCGGACTGGACCTCCTGCCCCGCGATCGCCCGGGTGGCGCGCACGATCTTCAGACGTCCGAGGCGCTGTCCCACATCGGCGTTCAGCTGGGTGAGCTGGCGTTCGAGCCAGGCCATCCCCTCCGCGGTGGGCCGGTAGCGATCCGAGCGATGGTCGAGCAGGCCCCGCCGACGGAGCACGCTCTGGAGATGGGACGCGGACTGGACGGTGAGCCCGAGCCGGTCGGCCACGGGGCGCAGTCGGCGTACATCCTGCGTCGCGCACTCGTACAGGAACAGAAGCTCGCTGACCCCGCGCCGCAGCCCGGAAAGGCCCGGGTCGACCGACCGACGCGCACGGGCTCCCTCGGGCACGGCGGGGAGCACATACCCCGTGCTTGAAAACCCCGCGCACGCCCGTTCTGTCGGGAAATCCTTATGTTCAAGTTTGTATGACAAAAGTCCAATGTCATTGAACGCACCGGCCGCACCGACCCCCTCGCGAAGGACCATCCCGTTGACCCTGGCGATCGTGGTGATCGTCGTCGTGGCCGGCGCCTCGATCGCCGGCGCGGCGGCCTACTACACGCTGAACCCCCGGGCCCCCAGCGCCGGACCGCACACGGTCACGGTCGTAGATGACCTGGGTCGCACGGTCACCGCTCCGATCAACCCGACGCGGGTCGTCGTCCTCGCCCCCAGCGCGATGGACATCGTCTATCGGCTCGGCCTGCGGGCGGACGTCGTGGGGGTCGGCTGCGATCCGTCCCCGCTCGAGGCGGGAGGCATCCTGAACGTGTACTCGACCAACCAGACGGTCCGATGGGGCCTCAACAACTCGGACTGCATCGCGGACTACCCCTCCCTCGACACCGAGACGGTCGCCAACCTCTCGACGCAGCTGGTGATCACCTCCACGATCACGAGCGCCCAGGACGTGGAAACGCTAACCCAAACCTACGGGATCCCGGTCGTCATCCTCGCCCCGAACACGCTCGAGGGGATCGTCGGGGACGTCCGAATCGTTTCGACGATCTTTCCCGAAGCGACGACGACGGCCAACGCTCTGGAGTCGAACCTCGAAGCGACCCTCCAGAACGCCTCGGCGTTCGTACAGAACCTCACGGGAAGCGGGGTCACTCTGCCCAGCGTTCTTCTGTCGTACTACTACGACTCCGGGGGCTACTACTCCTACAGCCAAGGCACGTTCGGGAGCTCGCTCATCTCGTTCATGGGAGGGAACAATATCGCAGGTACGATCCCGGTCCAGTACGGCGAGGTGAACGCGACCTACGTGCTCGACCACCAGCCGGAGTTCATCCTCTACGCCACGAGCGGCACCAATACCTACCTCACCAGCGGCGAAAACAACGCGACGGCCTGGGCGTTCGCTCCGTACTGGAACCAGTTGAACGGAACGAAGATCGGGATCGATGTGACGTTGCTCTCGGAGCCGGACCCGACGATGATCCTCGCCCTGCCGTATCTGGAGAGCCTCCTCTACCCACGCTAATACCGTCGTAGGGGTCCGTTCCTCCGTGAGCGTGCGGGGCCAGGGCCCGACCTCGGGGACGGGAGTTCACGCCGCTCCGCCGGCCGACGCCCGCCGTCGGATTCCGCTCGTCTACCTGGTCCCGGGGATCGTCGGTGTCCTGTTCGCGCTGCTCGTCGCGTCGACGACACTCGGATCGGTCTCGATCCCCCCGTGGATCTCGATCGCGATCTTCTTTCACCAGGCGACGGGCGGCCTCATCCCCGCCCGGGCCTGCGGCGGGCTCTCCGCCCACCAATGCTACATCTGGACCGAGATCGTGTGGCAGGCCCGGGTCCCCTCGCTGCTCCTCGCGCTCGCCGCCGGGGCGGCGCTTGCGATCTCGGGGGGGAGCCTTCAAGGGATCTTCCGCAACCCCCTGGCCGATCCGTTCCTCCTCGGACTCTCCTCGGGCGCCGCGCTGGGAGCCGCAGCGATCTTCGTCCTGAACATCGGGCCCGCCCACCAGGCGGCGGAGCTCCCGATCGCCGCGTTCCTCGGCGGGATCGTTCCCGGGGCGGTCATCTACGTGGCGGCGACGATCAGCCGTCGAGGTCCCGAGACCCTGATCCTCTCGGGCGTCGCGCTCAGCACCTTCTTCTCGGCCATCCTGTCGGTGATGCTCCTGTACAATCCCACGTCCGACGTATCGCTCACCTTCTGGCTTCTCGGGAGCCTCGGCACGACGTCGTGGACGGACGACGGCCTCGTCACCGGGGTCGTGATCGTCCTGGGCGCCCTCCTCTACCTCCAGGCGCGAGAGATCAACCTATTGCAGCTCGGTCCGGATGTCGCGCAAAGCCTGGGCGTCCGCCCCCGGCGCGTGGTGCAGCGAACGGTCCTCCTGACGACGGCGATCACCGCGACCGCGGTCGCGTTCACGGGCATCATCGGGTTCGTGGGACTGATCGCCCCGCATCTCGTCCGGCGGCTCGCCGGCGTCGATTACCGCGTCGTGCTGCCGCTCGCGGCGCTGATGGGCGGGATCCTCCTCCTGGTGGCTTGGGACGTCGCTGTGGCGGCAATCCCCCCGATCGTCGTCCCCGTGGGGATCCCGACGGCGTTCATCGGCGCGCCCTTCCTGATCTACCTCCTCTACCGGCGCCGGACCCCGGGAGGCAGCGCGGCTCCGGTGTCGGGATGAGCGCGTCCCCCACGACCCTGCGCGTCGAACGGCTGACCGTTCGCTACGGAGGGCGGATGGCTCTGTCCGATGTCTCCCTCGAGGCGGGCCCGGGCGAGCTGATCGCCCTGACGGGGCCGAACGGGTCCGGGAAGTCGACCCTGCTGCGCGCCGTCATGGGCCTGCTCGTGCCCGATGCCGGGACGATCCGGATCGAGGGGGCCGACGTGGCCGAGCTCACCCTCAAGGAGCGGGCCCGCCGGATCGCCTGGGCCCCGCAAGAGGAACCGGTGGGGGAGAACGTCTCCATCCTCGAGTACGTCCGGTTCGGCCGCCACCCGCACCTCGAGCCGTTCGGCGTCGAAGGGCCGGCCGACGACGCCGCCGTCGAACGGGCGCTTCGACGGGTCGACTTCTGGGAGGGGCGGAACCGCGGCGTCCAGGAGCTCAGCGGGGGCGAACGCCAGCGCGTCCGACTCGGACGCGTGCTGGCCCAGGAGACCCCCCTCCTCATGCTGGACGAGCCCACCGCCTTCCTCGACATCGGCCACCAGCTCGAAGCGCTCGAGAGGGTCCGGACGATCGCGCAGAGCGAGCGAAGATGCGCCTTGGTCGCGCTGCACGACCTCAACCTCGCCGCGCGCTTCGCCGATCGGATCGTCGTGCTCTCTCGCGGCCGACTGGTGGCGACCGGGACGCCGAGGGAGGTCCTCTCGCCGGAGCTGCTCGCGGACGTCTGGGGGATCGTAGCCGACCTCCGATGGGACCCGACCACGAGCCTGCCCTACCTTTTGCCGGTGCTGCCGCTGGATCGCCGTGCGCCCGGGGGCCCGCCGGGCCGCCGATGGATGGCGCGGGTGCACGTAGTGGCCGGGGGCGGGAGCGGAGCCGAGCTGATCCCGAGGCTCGCGCAGGAAGGGTTCGAGATCAGCGTCGGCGCGGTCCATCTGTTCGACTCCGATGCGGAGCTCGGCCAGAGGCTCGGGGTCGCGATGGCGACCGAGACGCCGTTCACCCCCATCTCCTCCCGGGTGATCGAGCATCTCGAGGAGCTCCTGGAAGCCTGCGATGCGGTCGTCGTGGCCCCGGTTCCGACCGGACCGGCGAACCTGGCGAACTGGACGGCCCTCCGGGAGTGGGCGGGCCGGCGTCCGATGGCGCTCCTCCCCCTGCCCTCGGAGCTGCCGTGGGACTTCACCGGGGGAGCCGCCGCCCGCCTGCGGGAGGAGATCCTCCGCGGGGGAGGCGAGGAGGTCCCGACCGTCGACCGGCTGGTCGCCTGGCTCCGGGAGCGCGTGCCCGCGGAAGCCCTCCACCCGCGGCTCCCGTGAGCGACTCCCGGATCCGCGCGCTAGGGTCGACCCGCGCGGCCCGGTCGGGACGAGGAGCTCCGCGCCTCCGCTTCCTTCCTCAGGGACCGGACGCGATCCCGGATCCGAGCGGCTTCCTCGAAATCGAGGCGTTCGGCGGACAGGCGCATCTCCTCCTCGAGGTTCGCGAGGAGGAGAGGCAAGCGGGCCTTCCACTTCGGACCCAGCCCTTCGACCGAGAGGTCCCCGGACGGGGCGGATTCGCCTTCGGCGAGCAGCGAGCGGACCTCCTTGCGGATCGTCTCGGGAACGATCCCGTGCTCCGCGTTGAAGGCGACCTGCGCCTGCCGCCGGCGTTTCATCTCGGCGATCGCTCGCT
>JAKAPG010000063.1 GCA_021823085.1 Thermoplasmata archaeon
TCCGATCTGTCGACGCGACGCTCGACGACTGGACTGCGGAGCACGATGGCGCGCCCGGGGGCCGGGGTCTTCCGGCGGCGTCCGGACGGGAGGGGGCGCCGACAAGAGCGAGGCTCGCCGTCGCGACCTCGAAGGACACCATCACCTGAGCGAGTCCGGGCGGCTCCTTGACAACCGCCCACTGGTCCGAGATCCCCTCGAAGGGGTCGTGCCATGAAACGACCGATTTCCCTGGACCCTTGACGTGCCAGTGCATCGGACCCTTCAGGAGCCGATTGTTGGGGCTTGATATACCGGTCTGTTGGTCTCCGTGCTCGGGACATCCGAATGGGAGGCGACGATCGGCTCGGCCGGCTCGAATGAGCGGTGGGTTTGCCCGGACGCACGGCGAGGTAGCCTCGGCACGCAGGGCCGGGCACCCCTACGGCCGCTCTCTTCGTCGGTCCTCCCGCGGGATCGCTCCGGTGCTCCTGGGGATCGTCATCACGATCATCGTCGTAGTGATCGTGATCGGGTCGCTGTATGCCGTCGGTGTCTTCACTCCGAAGAGCAGCAGCTCGAGCCGAACCTACACCGTTACCTTCACGGAGGGGGGGCTGCCGTCGGGGACGAGCTGGTCAGTGACGTTGCGCGGGACGACCCAATCCTCGACGAGCTCATCGATCGCCTTCACGGAGGCGAACGGGACGTATGCGTTCACCGTGGGCGCGGTCTCCGGTTACACGGCGAGCCCGTCGTCGGGCTCGGTGACGGTGAATGGGGCAGCGGTCTCGAAGGCGGTCACGTTCACGGCGGTCCCGCCGTCGGCGTACGCGGTGACGTTCACGGAGAGCGGGCTACCGAGCGGGACGAGCTGGTCGGTGACGTTGAACGGGACGACGTCGAGCGCGACGGCGCCGGGGTCGATCACGTTCACGGAGGCGAACGGGACGTATGCGTTCAGTGTGGGCGCGGTCTCCGGTTACACGGCGAGCCCGTCCTCGGGCTCGGTGACGGTGAATGGGGCAGCGGTCTCGAAGGCGGTCACGTTCACGGCGGTCCCACCGGGAGCCTACCCTGTGACGTTCAGCCAAACGGGACTGCCCGGTGACGTCGGATGGAGCGCCCTCCTGCTCATAGGCGCGTACGGCTCTACGACCTTTCCCGCGATTGCCGGTACGAGCGGAGAGGGTCCGTCGTTCGAGTTCGCCGTTCCCAACGGGAAGTACTTCTTCTTCGTGCAGTCCGAAAACTCCAGTTATCTCCCGACCCCTGAGGACGGGAACATCACGGTGGCGAGCGCGCCGGTCAGCGTCTCGATCGTCTTCACCGTGGTCACCCCGACGGCGACCCACTACCCTGTCACCTTCACCGAGACCGGCCTTCCGAGCGGGACGACCTGGTCCGTCTACCTGCATGGGGATAATTTCTCGGCGCCGGCGGGCAGCCCCATCGGGTTCTCTGAGCCGAACGGCACGTACTACTACAGCGTGAGCACGATCGCCGCGGGATACGCCGCGACGATCCCTTCCGGGGACGTTGTCGTCAACGGACACGGGGTGACGGTTTCGGTCCGCTTCATTCACGTCTACCCGGTGACGTTCACGGAGACGGGGCTCAGCGCCACCGCCACCTGGCAGGTCAGACTGAACGAGACCGAGTCGTCGGAATCCGCCGGCTACCCCATCACCTTCTCCGTGCCGAACGGCAGCTATCCCTACACCGTGAGCGCATCGGGTTACACGGCCACTCCCGCCTCGGGCACGGTGACGGTATCGGGGGCGTCGGTCTCCGTCGCCATCACGTTCACGGCCGTGGCTCCGCCGTCGATGCACAACGTCACGTTCACCGAGAGCGGGCTTCCGTCCGGCACCTTCTGGACGATCTCCGTCTTCGCCGACGGCTTGATCTTCATGGGGTACGGCAACTACTCGCCCACGACCACGCTCACGGTGTCGGTCCCGAACGGCAATTACACGTGGGTGTTCGTGGGCAGTGGCGCCAGGGGGTATCTCCCCACGCCGTTCGCCGGAGGGTTCGCGGTAAAGGGAGGCCCCGTGAGCCAGAGCCTTACCTTCACCTACTCTCCCTCGGATCGCATCGTCGCCTTCTCGGAGTATTCGTACTGGTTCAGCGGAAAGTACGGGATTCCGAACGGAACGAGCTGGACGGTCGCCCTCGGCGGCGCGACGCAGAGCTCGGCGGGGATGTTCATCGTCTTCCTCGAGCCGAACGGCACGTATTCGTACACGATCACCCCTCCGGCCGGATACGTGGCGGTGCCGAGTTCGGGAACGTTCACCGTCAACAGCTCGTACCCGGCCGAGTTCTTCTCGTCGTCCGCCTCGGTTTTCGTCGTGTTCCTGAGTTCGGGCGGACCGGGAGCCGCTTCTCCGGCGGGAGGAGCCGAAAACGCTCCCGTCGGTCCTATCGCGCTCGCCTCCTTGATCGCCGTCTCGGCGGCCCGGCCCGGGCGCCTCCGCGCTTCGTGAGAAGCCCTCCCCTCGGCGGGCCAACGTTCGGCCCACTCCTCGAGCCAGAGGGTCAGCCCTCCGGGCGCCGCGGAAGCGAGGAGGCCGGGGGGTGGTCGAGGCCGACAACGCCGTCGAAGAAGAGGGCGACCTCGCGCCCTCCCCGAAGGAGTTCGTAGCGGAGGGAGGTGATCGGCTTGGAGCGCATCGGCGGGCGCCGATCACGGCCGGCGGTCCATCGCGGGCGGGGGTCGGCTCCACCGAGGTCGGGGATCGACTCCATCGACTTCCGTTCGGACGGGTGCGGTGATTCGGTTGGCGAGAGTGTCGGCCATCGGTTCCGCTGATTCGGCCCACGAACGGCCGAACGCCTCCTCGGTCGCGCGCGTGCCGTCCTCGATGCCGGTCCGGTAGAGCCGTTCGAGGACGGCGACTCGTTCGGGGCCGGTGCGGGATTCGGCGAGCTCCACGTAGGCTTGGAAGACCGGTAGGTAGGGGGTTTCGGCGAGGGGGTGCCTGTCGCTGTTCGAGCGAGGGCCGAGGGGCGGAGGAGATTCGGGGGTGCGGGTCGGGATCATGCGGACCCCGAGGGGAGTTCCCCGCCGTTGGCGGAAGCCTTGCGACCCGGTTCGAAGGAGGTCGAAGGCCGGAGTGCCTCTTCGACGCGCTGGGTTTCGCGTCGGGCGAGGGCGGCGAGCTGGTCGTCGAGGCGGTCGCCGAGCTGGTCGAGGGATTCGCCCGACTTCCGCGAAGCCCGGGTGCGCAGGCGGAGGACGGTGTAGGGGAGGGCGGTGGGGGCGGTGATCTCGACCTCGAGGGAGTCGGGGTCGGCGGGCGGTGCGGGAGGCGTTGCATTCACGCTTGCGGCCGCGGTCGAAGGGGCGGTCTTGGGAGAGCCG
Source organism: Thermoplasmata archaeon (assembly GCA_021823085.1). Classification (GTDB taxonomy): domain Archaea; phylum Thermoplasmatota; class Thermoplasmata; order Lutacidiplasmatales; family UBA184; genus Lutacidiplasma. Next base: position 3,350 of record JAKAPG010000063.1, read on the forward strand.
CCTTCCTCGTTTCGGGGTGTTGATCGCTTCGGGGGGTGCGGGGGTTCGCCGTTGTCGCGTTTCTTGGCGGCGATGAGGGTGTCGAGCCACTGGGAGGCTTGGGCTCGGGTGAGGCCGGGGTCTTCAGCGCGGTCGGGATCGACGCCCCAATGGAGGAGGGCGGTTCTCTGTCGTTCGGTGGCCGGGGGCGCTTCTCCGTTGTCGTTCGGGACGATGGCGGTCATCACCCTGCCCGTGGTGGCCTTACTGTCCGTGCGTGGCGCCGTGGAGGCTGGGCTACCCGAGTCGCCTTGCGGATGACTTCCCCTCGAGCGGGGGCGTTGGTGCCGCCGGTCACGAGCCGGCGGCGTCTTCAGAGTTGGCCCGAGACCCAATCCACGATCGCTCGGGCGAGCCGTACGGCATCCTGATATTGGCCCTCGCCGACGGCCTCGACGGGACCGGGATACCGGGTGAGGGTGGCGTACACGGTCAGGCCGGCCGCCTCGTCTAGCTCGCTCGGGGCCGTCTGAGCGGAGTATGCCGCAATCCGAAGGAGAACGGCGATGTCGTGCGTGCGGGGCACGCGGATTCCCCGGTCCACGAGCAACGCCTTGAGGGCCAGCTCCGCGGCCTGTTGGGCGTCGAAGCAGAGGTCCTCCCAAAACACTCCCTCGGCCCTCTCTGCTTCGGCGCGAAGGAGATGGCTCCGGGCTCGCCGCATCCAGCGAGCGGCCTCCGCCCGAAGCGCCTCACGATCCATCGACGACCTGTCCCTCTTCCAGGATCGTGCCGAGGATCATGCCGGGATTCTCTCGGTGCTGGACGAGATCGGCCGGCGTGACCACGAGGATGTCCACCGGGGTCCCGAGGCCCACCATATGCCGGTAGATCCGGGCCGCGGTCCGAACGCGGTCGACGGGGGGCGGGACGACCACGAGGAGGTCGAGATCGCTCCCGGGCGTCATCCGACCGCGGGCGGCGGAACCGAACAGGATGATCCGTTCCGGGGTCACCACCTCCCGGATGCGTCGTATCGCTTCCCGGAGGACCCCTGGGTCGACCGCCGTCATCGGCGCGGACATCTCACTCCTCGATCGCCCCGTTCAGGGATTCCCCCTTGATAGGATGTGGGGTCCTTGGGGTCGCCACCTCGATGGCGCCTTTTCGAGGCGATCAGGGCGCCGAGCCACTTCGAAGCCTGGGTTCGGGGGAGGCCGGGGTCTTCGGCGCGGTCACGGTAAACCCCCCTCCCCAATGGAGGAGGGCGGCTCGCGGTCGTTCGGTGGCCGGGGGCGCTGCTCCATTTTTGTTCGGGACGATGGCGGTCATCCCCCTGCCCGTGGTGGCCTTACTGCGCCCTGGACGAACCATCCGGGATGGGGGCGCTCGTCGGCGAGTCAGTCGTCGAGCTAGGCCCAGGAGGCACCCGGCGGGCCGGAAGTCTGGGTGCAGCGAAACTAATGGAAGACCACGCCGGGGGCATTCCGAAGGTCCGTATCGCTGGTGTGGAGAGTGGCGCCGAACCGGCGGGCGGTAGCATAGATGAGGGCATCCGCAAAGTGCAGTCCGAGCGAAAGGCTGTAGTCGGCTGCCTCTAGGGCGATTTGGTCGTCGACCGGTACCAGGTGAGTCGCGCGGAGCGGGGCGACGGCTTCGAGGGCGGCGGCCTCCCCCAAGATGGGCTTGAGCTTTCGGTAGACCTCGTAGACCGTGACGACCGAGGTTACGATCTCCGCCGGATCGACCCGGTCGATGACGCGGTTGTACGGGGTGGCGTGGGGGCCTTCGAGCAGGCGCTCGAGCCAGCCGAAACTGTCGATGCTGATCACGGGGGAGTTCCGGGGGAGCTAGACTCGGTCGGCGTGATCGCGGAGGTCGCCGAGGTCCATCTCCACACCCCGGAACATCCCTTTCGACTTCCCAAAGGGGCGGACCGGAACCAGATGGACCACGCCGTGCTTGACGAGAATCGCCATCTTGTCGCCCGGTCGGATCCGGTTCGCCTGACGGACCTTCTCGGGAATCACGACCTGGTATTTCGAGGAAACGGTGACGGTCTCCATCGTTCCATCACACGTTCAACGATACCCGAATCGATATAAACCTCTTGGGGGGGAGGCCTGCGTTCCTCCGGCGCGGCCGGCGTTGCCGTCGCGGTTTCTTCCGGGCGAGGCGTCGGTTCTCTCCGGAGGCCCGGGCGTTCGGCGCCGTAGCGTCTTTTCGCCGCGATCAGGGCGCCGAGCCACTTCAAAGCTTGGGTTCGGGTGAGCCCGGGGTCTTCGGCGCGGTCGGGATCGACGCCCCCATGGAGGAGGGCGGTTCGCTGTCGTTCGGTGGCGGGAGGCGCTCCGTCACTTTCGTTGGACTCGATCACGGTCATCTTCCTACCCGCGTCGGCCCTACGGTTCGTGCGTCGTGCTCTGGTGATCGGGCTGCCCGAGTCGCCGGGCGGATGATCCCTGTCGAGCGGAGAGCGATAGCTGCGGCGACCGAGGAGGCGGTCCTGTGCCGCCGCTTGCTGATGCCATGGGTTCTGCTGCCGGTTCTCGAGGAGGGGCAATCGTCCGTCAACAATCTGCGACACAGCACCCTCCCTCGCCATCTCTCGTCTCGGCCGCAAAGGGGTAGTACTCGGGACCTCCTGCCGCAGTCGATGGCCGGGTCGATGGTCCGGTGGCAGTGCGAGGCGCGCGGGCTGGTGCAGCGGGTCGGCTACCGCGACCGGGTGCGCCGCACGGCGAAGGAGCTCGGCCTGACCGGATGGGTGGAGAACGACGCGGCGGACGAGGATCGGGTGGTCTTCGAGGCGCAGGGTCCGCAGGCGATGGTCGAGCGGCTGCTGCGGGCGGTAGAGGGTCCGGGAGGTCTCAGCGACGCGAAGGAGGTCCGACGGCTGGGGGAGCCGGCGGTGGTGGAAGGGGACCGGGGATTTGCGATTCGGCGTGGGGGTGACGTCCAGGAAGCGATGGCGGAGCGGATGGACGAGGCGGCGTTGTACCTAGGGGCCTCGCTGGAGGTGGGTCGGGAGACGTTGTCGGTCTCGAAGGAGACGCTGGCCGTTTCGAAGGAGACGCTAGGGGTCTCGAAGGAGACGCTGGCCGTTTCGAAGGAGACGCTCGGCGAGGTTCGGACGGGGAACCGGAAGCTGCTGAAGAAGATGGAGGAGGGGATCGCGGGCACGAGGAGGCTCCATCGGGAGGTGACGCGGCGGTTCGACCGGACCGACGCAGCCTTCGGGCGGGTGGGCACGATGCTGGGGAGGATCGACGGGGACCTGAAGGGGCTGACGCGGGCGTTGCTGAAGGTGGCGGTCGGGTCGGCCAGGTCGCGTCGGGCGGTCACGGCTCGAGGTCGTTCTCGGGTCGTTTCTCGGAAGCGATGAGCTTGCCGAGCCAGCCGTAAGCCTGGCCCGAGTCAGACCGGGGCACTTGACGCGGTCGACGTTCCAAGAGGACATCGGTCTACGTGCCATGGCTCGGACCCCTAATCTAAGCGACCTCGTAGCCGCCCGACATCCACGAGTCTGGTCCAGCAGCCGCCTTATACCACGAGGGGATAGACGACGGATGGTTTCCGAAGAGGATGTCGAGCGGACCCGCCAGGCCATCCAAGAACGGGAGCGGATGATGGCGTCCATCTTCTCAGAACATCGACGTCTCTTTGAACTGCTCGGTCAGCCCGTAAAGGACGAACGAACCCAGGTCTCCACGGTTCCGAGCGGAAGCTGATCCCAATCCATCCTGCGAAGAAACGCTGCGATCTCCGCGTCGCTCACGGTGGGCCGCTTCCCGAGCCGTTGCGTGAGGAGGAGGTACGCCGCGGCCGTCCGATGGTTGCAATCCATGAACGGATGGCCGCACACGATGAGGTGGACGACTTGGGCGACCGTGGGGAGGTCGAAGGTTCGCCGGGCGTTCGCCTCCACTAGGGTTTCGGCGATGTGATCGACCGTCCCCTCGTCCCGTATCTCCTTTGTGTGATGCTCTCCGCCTATGTCGAACGTGCGATGCCAAACCCAGGCTTGGGTTCGGGTGAGAACGGGGTCTTCGGCGCGGTCGGGATCGACACCCCAGTGGAGGAGGGCGGTGCGCTGGCGTTCGGTGGCGGGAAGCGCGGGTTCTCCGTTCGGTTCCGGGCCATTCCTCGTTGGTTCTCATTCCCGGGAGTCACCCGACGGCCGTTCGGCGGGGTGGGTTCCCGGAACCCGTACGATCGATTCGTTGCGCACCCGGGGCAGACGATGCACCGGCCCGCCGTCGAACGAATGCAGACCGACCCTCCGGTTTCAGCGGGAACCTCCCGAACCCTGAAATACGATTTCCTATAGTACTATAGCATGACAGCCACAACGATTCAGGTTTCGGCGGAGACCCGCAAGATGCTGGAGACGATGAAGGGCGGTGGGCAGACGTATGACGAGGTGATTCGGGGGCTCATCTTCGTTCGCGCCCACCCGTTGACATGGGAGGAGATCGTGCGGCGGGCCTCCGAGCCGGGCCATCCCGTAGAGCGGCTTTTGAGGAAGAGCCGGGCGCTTCGCAGCCGGGCCGGGCTCCCGTAGCGCGCGCCGATGTTCCCGGTCCAGACCACGGAGAGCGCCGACACCGACTTCGTCACCGAGCTTCCCCTGAGCGTTCAAGCGACGTTCGATGCCGCCTTCTCGATCTTCCGCCGGTCGGAGACGCCGCTCGTCTCGGGCGTGGGCTGGCACGTCGAGGAATTGCGACAGAAGCAACGGCTCTATCCCGAGGGGATGTTCTCTCTGCACGTCGGCCCCGTCTTCCGCGGACTCTTCGTGCGCCAGGGCGCAGTGCTCAAGTTCTTCGCGTTCGGAGCCCATCGCGAGCCGAGAGATGTGTATGCGAAGCTCGGCGAGCGCCGGGGCGACCGGACCTCATCGAGGTGAGGGGTCGGGCGCATGCGCGATCACGCGCGCCGTACGGCGATCCGACCGATCGTTCTGAAGGAAGACTCGACGGCCATAGTATTACCGGTCGAGCGAAGGAATCGCGCAGCCTCCGGTTCTGACGTCGGGGCCAGAGCTTCCGACTTCGACAGCTTCTCCGTCACTTCACGTACTTCTCGACGAACCCGTAGTGCTTCATACGCTGGTGAGAGGAGATGGGAATCTTGCGCGCGCCGGCAAGGCGCTCGGCCTACGCGTCGTCTCGTACTGACCTAGTAGTGGCGGGGCGTCCATCCGCCCGGTCGCCGGTTCGGGCTCCGGCGGGAAGACGACCGGTGGGCAGGCTTCGGTGCGCCGAAGTCCTTGCGGCGAAGCCTCCTCACGCGCTCGTGACCGTCGTCGACGCGACGCTCGACGACTGGACTGCGGAGCACGATGGCGCGCCCGGGGGCCGGGGTCTTCCGGCGGCGTCCGGACGGGAGGGGAGGTCG
>JAKAPG010000064.1 GCA_021823085.1 Thermoplasmata archaeon
GCAGGACCTGTGTTGACCCCGAACATGTCGGCGTTCACCGTCTCGGCGACCATGAGCTCTTCCGGGGCGTGCAACTCGAGGAGTACCTCGAGCCCCGCGCGATGGGCCGCGTCGGAGAGGACCGAGAGCGGGGTGTCGAGCCGCCGCTCGGTCTCGAGGCGGGCGATGAGTAGCACCGCGCTCGCGCCGGCGCGCGAGGCGGCCTCGATCTGTCGCTCGTCGATCACGAAGTCCTTGAACAGGATCGGGAGGCGGCTGGCTCGCGACAGGGCCAGAACATCGGTCACCGCTCCGTCGAAGTGCGGTCGTGTCGCGACGCACGAGAGCCCGCTCGCTCCCGCGCCCGCGGTGATGTGCGCGAACTCCGACACGGTTCTTTCGGGGAGCGCGGGGATCGTCGCGCCCGGGGACCTCCGCTTGTACTCGACCACCACAGCCCATCGATGCGGTGCGCGGGCGATGCTCTGTTTCAGCGAGCCGGGAGGGAAGACGCGGCGCTCGGGAAGCCCGCGGAGGTAGGAGGGCGAGTTCACGTCCTCCCCGATCTCGTCGAGGAGGTAGGCGAGGAAACTCACGGGGCCTCCGGCGGCCAGGTCCGTGATCCCGCGAGGTCCCGAAGGCGGGCCAGTACCTCTTCCGCCGCTCCCGAGTCGAGCGCGGCTCGGGCCCGTTCGATCCCGGCCCTCAGGTCCGGCGCGTCCCCCCGCATCCAGAGGGCCGCCCCGCTCGTGAGCAGCACGCTGCCGCGCCGTGCGCCGCGCCCTCCCGCGAGGAGGCGCTCGGTCTCCTCGACGGCCTCCCGCGCGGGCAAGGCATCCAGCGAACCCCTCCGATCCTCGCGCGGCAAGAGCCGGCGCGGGTCGACGCTCGCCCGACGGGTCGCGGCCGTTCCCCGGACGAACGCGATCGAGCGGGCGCGGGAGGAGAACTCGTCCCTTCCGTCCTCGGAGGCGACGGTGAGCCCCCGGCGCGCACCGATCCGCGGGAGCACCGGTGCGAGACGAGCGGCGGTCAACGCGTCCGGGCAGCCGACGATCTGGAACGGCACGCACGCCGGGTTCGTGAGAGGACCGACCAGGTTGAAGATCGTCCGGAACCCGAGCTGCCGGCGGACCGTCGCGACGGCCCGGGCCGCCGGGTGATACAAAGGAGCGTGGAGGAAGGTGATTCCCTCGCGGTCGAAGGCGGCGCGCCCGAACGCGCGAGATTCGAGCGCCGGTAGGCCCAGCGCCTCCACGAGGTCGCTCGAGCCGGCCCATCCGCCGGTGGCACCGCGCGCGCTCCGATTGCCGTGCTTCGCGACCGGCGCCCCCGCGGCGCGGACTACGAACGCGCTCACGGTCCCCACGTTGAACGACGGCCGCGGTGCCCCACCCGAGCCGCAGAGGTCGACCGCACGACGGGCGCGGGGTCCCGGAAAGGGGACGGCCCTCTTCCGTACGGCGATCGCGAACGAGGCGATCTCCTCCGTCGTCTCTCCCTTCGCCGCCCATGCGGTCAGCAGTGCGGCCTTTCGGAGGTCCGGTTCGGCCGGGTCGCACAGGAGGTCCAACGCCCGCGCGACGCCGGCGCTGGTGAGGTCCTCGCCCCGGACCAGCCGATCGAGGGGGCCACCGTTCAACGTCGCACCTCTCCGAGGAAGTTCGCTAACAGCTTCGTCCCCCCTTCCGTCAGGAACGACTCCGGGTGGAACTGGACCCCGCTGACCGGCAGCCTGCGGTGCCGGACGCCCATCACCGTTCCGTCGCGCGTCGCGGCCGTCCGGATCAAGTCCGGCGGAAGGGAGTGCCCGTCCACGATCAGCGAATGGTAGCGCGCCGCGGCGAACGGGCTGGGGACCCCTTCGTACAGCCCATCGTCGTCGTGCCACACCCGGGCGGTCCTCCCATGGACCGGAGTCCCCCGGATCACCGCAGCTCCGTACACTTCGCCGATGATCTGGTGGCCCAGGCACACTCCGAGGATCGGACGCTCGGCCCCGTAGCGCGCCAGGATTCTCCGCGCCAGTCCCGTGACCTTCCGATCCCGGGGATGGCCCGGGCCGGGCGACAGGACGAATCCATCGGCGTCGCGCCGGGTCACATCGCCGAACGGCACGTGGTAGCGGATCGTTTCGACCTCGGCCCCGCGTGCTTCGAGCGCCTGGGCGAGATTGTAGACGAACGAATCCTCGTGATCGACGAGCACGACCTTCATCGATCCCCCGGCCCGATCAGCGTCGCCTCCACCATCCCCAGCTTGACCCGGACCTCGTCGTACTCCCGTCGCGGCACGGAGTCCCAGACGATGCCGGCGCCCGCGGCCGTGTAGAGGTCGGAGCGGTGGGCGAACGCGGTGCGTATCGCGAGCGCCCAGGTCGCGCTCCCGTCGTCCGTGAGGAGGCCCACCGCCCCCGCGTACGGTCCCCTCCAAGTACGTTCCTCCCGGCGGAGCAGCTGGGTGGCTCGGACCTTGGGCGCGCCGCTGACCGTGCCCGCGGGGAACGTCGCCGAGAGCGTCGTCCACGGTCCCGTCCCGCGGGGCACGCGCCCGTCCACGCGGCTGATCAGGTGCTGGAGTCGCGCAAAGCGGTACGGGCGCTCTCTCCAGACGACGCGCACGGAGCCGGGTCGGGCGATGCGGCCGAGGTCGTTGCGCGCGAGGTCGACCAGCATCCGGTGCTCCGCGAGCTCCTTCGGGTCCCTCGAGAGCGGCGGGCGACCGGGCCAAGGGTCCCGGGGCAGCGTTCCTGCGATCGGATGGATGGTCGCCCGAGGGGGATCCAGCTCGACCACGGACTCCGGGCTCGCGCCGACGATCTCTCGGTCATCGAACCGGAGGTAGTAGAAGTAGGCGAACCTCTCCCGGGCGCGGAGCCGCCCGGCGCGGACCAGGAGATCGTTCGGACGGTGGAAACGCCGACGGCTCGCCAGCACGATCTGGAATGCGTCGCCGTTCCCGATCGCATCGTGCAATCGGCGCACGGAGTCCTGGTAGCGACGCGACGGCAGCGTCTCCTCCCGGGGCGGAACGACGGGCCGGGATTCGGTCGCCTTCGACGGGGCTCGGCCCGGGCGGGTCCTCGTGCGATGCCAGCGAAGCCGATCGACGAGCGCGAACTCCCCGAGCGGAAACGGGGATCCCGCAGGAACGCGGCGCAGGAGGGGCTCCCAGAGCGAGACTGCGTCAAAGCCGACGTAGCCGACCAGCGCGCGCCCCCGAGTCCCCCGGAGCGCGCGGCGAGTGCGCGCGTCGAGCTCTTCGACCGTATCGGAGCGCTGAAGGCGGAAGCGATCCGCGGGATCTACGAACGACGCCGCCCAGCGGCCCGGGGCCCCCGGGGCATCTCCGCGCTCGAAGTATCCGGCGACGGCTCGCCCGTCCGACGCCCGGCAGAACTCCTCCCATGCGTCGATCATCGGTCGTGTCCCTCGACCAGGGCTCGGTGCAGTGCGCGAACGGCGGGCGCGCCACCCGGGACCGGTAGCGCGAAGGAGATCGATCGAGGGGTCGCGCTGAGACCTTCCCCCTGGGCCAGGATCGTCGCGGGGATCCGGCCCAGATCGTCCAACACACCGTCGCCGATCGCCGTGACGAGCGCGATCGGAAGGGGGCCCTCGAGGACCGCGGGTCCCGAGCGGAAGAGCGGGTCGAGGACCTCCCGCGCCCGTCGGCCGCGGCCTCGTTCGAGGACGAGACTCAGACAGGTGGAGGAGGTGAAGAGCGTCACGATGTTGATGCCGTGCTCGCTCAGGCGCTCGCTCGCATCGGCGACGACGCCCGGCCGCTGCCGTCCGCCGGGCACCCGGATCCGCACGAGGCTCAGGGGGGAGAGCAACGTGACGGCCCGCATCCCGTCGGGGCCGCGGGGGGGCCCGATGACCGTGGCGACGTTCGGGTCCTCGAGGGAGCGGACGACGATCTCGAGGCCCGCGAGTCGCGCCGGCTCGACCGTGAGCGGGTGCAGCACCTTCGCCCCGAATTGCGCGAGCTCTTCGGCCTCCTCGTAGGAAAGACGCGCGATCGGGAGCGCGTGCGCGACGAGCCGCGGATCCGCGCTGAGGACCGAGACGTCCCGTTTGATCAGCTCGACCCGACGGGCGCCGAGGATCGCTCCGATCGCGGTCGCCGAATAGTCCGAACCTCCCCGACCGAGCGTGGCGACGTGCCCTTCGAGGCTCCGACCGAAGTACCCCGTGACGACCGGGACCCGGCCCTGCCGGAGAATCCCGAGGAGTCCGGCACGGACCGCCGGTCGCGAGCGATCGAGCAGCACGGTGGCGCGGCCGTAATGGTCGTCCGTGATCAAACCGAGCCGGTCCGCCTCCACGGCGACCGCCGGAATGCCCTGTTCGTCCAGGAGCCGAGTGAGCCAGTCGACCGCGAGCCGCTCGCCCTGGCTGAGCACCCGATCGGCGAGGGGCGGGTCCGCTCCTCCCCGATCCTCGACCGCACTCACCAGTCGGGCGAGCCGTTCGAGATGTCGACGGCCGGCGGCCGGTAGACCCGGGTGCCGCCGGGCGATCCCGGCGAGGGCTCGTCGATGGCCGACCGTGTCGTGCGGCGCTTCGAGAACGGACTTCAGGCGATCGGTCACGCCTCCCCGGGCGGAGGCCACGACCACGGTGGGGAGGCCGAGGGCGCGCAGGGCGCGGGTCCGTGCGACGATGCGGTCGGGTTCGGCGACGGACGCACCCCCAAACTTCACCACGTACGGACGAACGTGACGCCTCACGTCGCTCGCCCCCGACCGAGGTACCCTCGTTCGGCCGCGAGCTCCGCATTCAGCACGGAGCCGCCGGCGCCGCCTCGGACCGCATTGTGGGAAAGGGCGAAGAATCGCAGGTACGGGGCCTCCCAGCGGACCCGTCCCACACTGACGGCCATTCCGCGGGCGCGCGCCGGCGAGCCGGCCCAGCGATCGCGGACCGGCTGCGGGCGGTCCGTCTCGCTGCGAAGGGCGATCGCCGGATGCGGGGCGGTCGGGAGGCCGTGGCCGACCAGAGGGTCGAACCTCATCCAGGCCCTCTCGAGCGCGCCTTGCGAAGGTCGCTGCCGTGCCTCGACCGTGATCGCCTCCAAGTGTCCGTCGCGAACCCCGACCCGGGCGCAATGAACCACGAACGGAACGGCGCTCGGGCGGACCGCGCGACCGGCGACGGAACCCAGCATCCGCTGGGACTCGGCGGCGACTTTCTCCTCCTCGCGCGCAATGAACGGGACGACGTTGTCGGTGATCGCGAGCGAGGCGACTCCGAGGAGGCCGGCCCCGCTCAGGGCCTGATAGGTCGTGACGTGCACGGCTCGGGGCCGGAGAAGGTCCCAGACCGGTCGCAGCGCGACGACGAGACCCGCCGCGCTGCAGTTCGGGTCCGCGACGATGAGACCCGAGCGCGCGCCCCGCCCACGGACCAGGGCGTCTAGGTGGTCCGCGTTGACCTCGGGAACGAGCAGCGGGACCCGAGGGTCCATCCGGTGGTCCGAGGCGTTCGTAAAGACGTCGACCCCTCGCCGCGCGAGCTCCGTCTCGACCCGCCCGGCGGTTCCGGACGGGAGCCCGCTGAACACGAGGTCGACGCCCCGCCGCGCGATCTCGGCCGGGCCGACGGACCGGAGTCGGAGGTCGGACGCGGCCGGCGGGCACTCCTCGGAAAGCTGCCAGAGGTCCGAGAGCCGCTGGCCCGAGTTCCGATCGGACCCGACCAGCAGCGTGAGCTCGAAGACCGGATGATCGCCGAGCAGCCGTGCGAAATGCTGCCCGATGTATCCGCTCGCCCCCAGGATCGCGCAACGAAGACGGGTCGGAGAGCGGGTCATCGCAGGAATCCCCCCGCGAGGGCGAGATCCGTGAGTGCGATTGCTCCGATGCTCTCCGCAACCACGACCGCCCGAGGAACGATGCACGGATCGTGCCGACCGGCGACGACGATCTCGGTGTCGGCGTGCCGCTCGAGGTCGACGGTGCGCTGAGGCCGTGCGATGGAGCTCGTCGGTTTGACCACGACGCGGTAGACGATCGGCATCCCCGTCGCGAGGCCGCCGAGGATGCCCCCGGCGTGGTTCGTGAGCGTCACCACGCGATCGTTCTTCCACGCGAAGGCATCGTTGTGAGCGCTGCCCCGCATCTGCGCGGCGGCGAAACCCGCCCCGAACTCGATCCCCTTCACCGCGGGGACGGAGAACGCGAGATGCGCGATCGAGCTCTCGATCGAGTCGAAGAACGGCTCCCCCAGCCCCACGGGGGCGCCGTCCACGCGAACCTCGATCACGCCTCCGACGCTGTCGCCGTCGCGGCGGGCTTCCGCGATCTCGGCCTCCATCGCTTCCGCCATCTCGGCGATTGGGCACGCGACCTCGTTCGCCGCTACCCGAGCGCGCAGCTCGGCGATCGGGAGATCCGCGGGAACGTCCGCCGTGACCGACCCGATCGAGCGCGTGAATCCGGCGATCTCCATGCCGAGCGGCCGAAGGAGCTGACGGCCGATCGCACCGGCGATGACGAGTCCGACGGTCATTCGGCCGGAGAAGATCCCTCCTCCCGAGAGGTCTGCCTCGGGCCCGTAGCGTCGGCGCGCCGGATAGTCGGCGTGTCCCGGACGGGGCGTCGCCCGGAGGCGGTCGTACGGCTCGCGACGTACGTCCTCGTTCGCCACATGCGCGCGAAAGCCTCCCTTCGAACGACCGTCCTCGATCCCGCGATCGACTACGATCCGGTCCTCTTCCCGGCGTTTGGTCGCGAGTCGGCGCCCGACCGGCCGGCGCCGGTCGAGTTCCTGTTGGATGAGCGCGACGTCGATCTCTCGACCCTCGGGAATCCCTTCGATCTCGATCCCGACCTCCGGTCCGTGGCTGGACCCGAAGATCGTAATGCGGTAGCGTTCCCCCCACCGCATCATGAGGAGCCTCGCGTCAACGGGAGAACGCGGGCGAGGTCGCTCCAGAATCGCGGGTACGACTTCGCGACGGCGCGGGCGTCGCCGATCCGCGACGGTGCCGCGGCGGCCAAGGCACCCACGGCCGCGCTCATGACCAGCCGATGATCGGTCGCGTCCTGGCGGGAGATCGGGGACATCTCGCCGGGGGGCGAGATCACGAGCTGGCCGTTCGCACTGCGCGCGCGGGCCCCGAAGGCCCGGACGAGATCGATCGTCTCCTTCCGGCGGTCGGATTCCTTGTGACGGAGATGGGGCGTGCCCTCGAGCGTGCTGGGTCCTCCGGGCGCCGCGGTGGCGAGCACTCCAAGCAGGGGGAACAGGTCCGGTGAATCCGTGAGATCGGCGCGGACGCCCCGTCGCAATGGCCCGCTCACGCGAATCGTGGAATCTCGCCGCGCGACGCTCGCTCCCATGCGTCGCAATGCACGGAGGAGTTCGAGGTCCGCTTGCGGGTATCTCGCCTCCAACCCCTCGACGGCGACACTCCCCCCCGAGATGGCGGCCGCGGCCCACAGATAGGCCGCCGAGGATGCGTCCGTCGGGATGTCGATCGAACGCGGGGCGGCTCGGACGCGTCCCCGTAGCCGGTAGCACCGCTCCGACCCGATGACGCCGTAGCCGAGCTCCTTCAGGAAGGCCGTCGTCGCTCCGATGTACGGTGCGGAGACGACGCTTCCTACGATCGTGACCGTCGACGGTCGATCCAGCGCGGAGAGCGCGATCAGCAGCGACGAGACCGGTTGGGACGAATCCTCCGCGGAGATCCGAGCGATGCCGGACTGGATCGGGCCCCGGATGGTGAAGGGAAGGGACCGGTCGGGCCTCTCTCGCCGGATCCGTGCCCCGAGACCTTCGAGGGCGCGGAACAGCGACTCCATCGGGCGAAGCGGAAGCCGTCCCTCTCCCACGAATCGAACCGGCCGCTCTTGGAGCGAAGCGAGGCCCGTGAGAAGGCGCAACGAGGTGCCGGACTCCCCGCATCGGATCGTCGTCCGGCGGTCGAGGGGCCGCGCGGCCGGTCGGACCGTCCAGGTGTCGGCGGTCCGGGTGACGCTCGCACCGAGGCGTCGGATCCCATGTGCGGTGGTCCTCGTGTCGTCCGAGTCGAGCGGATTCCGGATCCGGAGCACGGTACGGCCGATCGCCGCGATCACGAGCGCGCGATGGGTGTAGCTCTTCGATCCCGGTGGTCGGATCGTTCCTCGCGCCCGGGCCGGACGTACGATACGGATCACGGACCACCTCGGGCAGGGACGGGGAAACCGCAGAAGGAGACGGTGCGCCGAAAGGCGTGGGTCGGAGGTAACGCGTCCTGCACGCGCTCCGCGACATCGATCGGAGCGACGATCGCGAGCGTCGGGCCAAGGCCCGAGACCCCGCTTGCGATTGCTCCGGCAGCGTCGAGGCGCTCGCGCAGCTCGCGATAACGGTACCCCATCGCACGCTCGACGAGCTCGGTGTTCCGGCGCATGGCTTCGAACGGATCTCCCGACAGGATCGCGTCCACCGCGCCCTGGCCTTCGTCCGCGCGGGATCGGAACCTCTCCCGCGCGGAAGGACTCGGTGGATGGGTACCTCCGGGGTTCCAGAGCACCACGGACAGTCCGTCCGGGATCTCGAGGGGTCGAAGAACCCGACGAACGGTGTTGTTCGTGACGGCCGCGGTCCCGGCAACCGAGGCAAACGCGTCATCGAAGGCACCCGTGGCGCTCAGCCCCACTTCCTGGCACACGTCGGCCGACAATCCGGCGATCTCCGTAGGGCCGGGTCGGGAACCCGCAGACTTCGCAACAGC
>JAKAPG010000065.1 GCA_021823085.1 Thermoplasmata archaeon
GCAAGACCTCGCTCGGCTCCGGGAGGTCGTCGGCCGGGATCGCGAGGACGTGCGGCTCGGTCTCGCGGACCTCGCCGTCCCAGACCCGCAGAAGGCCCACGGCCACGCGGAGCGTCGAGGGTTCGTCCGGGTACGCGAGCCCGATCACGTCCGCGCGCCCGGAACCCCGGCCCACGACGTGCTGGCGGTCGAGCAGGGCCCCCAGCCCTTCGAGGGCATCGCGCAGATGGCTTGCGCGCTCGTACTCCTGGGCCTGCGAGGCCGCGCGCATCTCCGCTTCGAGGATCGGTCGCATCTCGGCCCCGTGGCCCCGGAGGATCTGGGCGGCTTGTTCGGCGCTCTGTCGATAGTCCTCGCGGGAGATCGCTCCGATGCACGGAGCGCTGCACACGCCCAGGTGGTAGTACAGGCACGCCTCCTTGGGAAGGCGTAGGCACCGTCGCAGACGGAAGGTGTCCGTCAACAGCTTCTGGACGCCTCGGGCCTCCCGCGCGCTGGTGTACGGCCCGAACAGCAAGGACCCCGCTCCCCGGCGGGGCCTCCGGACGACGAGAAGGCGCGGATGCTCCTCGCCCATCGTGAGCGCGAGGTAGGGGAAGCTTCGGTCGTCCTTCAGGAGGGTGTTGAGCGGGGGCTGGTACTGCTTGATGAGGCTCGCTTCGAGGAGGAGCGCCTCCCGCTCGTTCCCGGTCGGGACGAACTCGACGCTCGAGCTCTGGGCGAGGATCGAGCCATCCTTCTCGATCCGGGCGCGCAGGTGATCGAGCACGCGGCGACGCAGGCTGCGAGCTTTGCCGACGTAGACGACCGTTCCCTGCGGCGATCGGAAGAGGTAGACGCCGGGAAGGTCCGGGCCGCGCCGGAACCCCGCGCCGGACTCGGCCGCGAGCCGGCTCGCCGGGACGAACGACGGAAGCTCGACGGGCGGCCGCGCCTCCTCGCTCATCGAGCCGCGAGGCGACGGAGCGACGGACGGGCCGCCGGAAGCAGCGGAGCCAGGAACTCGGCCGTGTAGGAGCCGCTCGTAGCGGCGACCTCTTCGGGGGTCCCGCTCGCCAGGAGCCGCCCTCCTTCCGCTCCGCCTTCGGGGCCGAGGTCGATCAGCCAGTCGGCCGACTTGAGAACGTCCAGGTTGTGCTCGATGACGAGCACGGTATTGCCCCCCTCACGCAGCCGGAACAGGACCGCGAGGAGACGATCGACGTCCGCGAAATGCAGACCGGTCGTGGGCTCGTCGAGCAGGTAGAGCGTGCGACCGGTCGGCGGCTTTCCGAGCTCGAAGGCGATCTTGATGCGCTGCGCCTCGCCTCCGGAGAGGGTCGTCGCGCTCTGCCCGAGCGAGAGGTAGCCGAGCCCCACCTCGCTCAACAGGCGGAGCCGCGACTCGATCCGACGGTGGTTCTCAAAGAAGGCGAGCGCGTCGTCGACCGTCATCGCGAGCACGTCGGCGATGGACTTTCCCTTGAAGCGCACCTCGAGGGTCTCGGCGTTGAAGCGCTGGCCGTGGCATTCCTCGCACGCGACGTACACGTCGGGCAGGAAGTGCATCTCGTAGCGGATCACCCCGTCGCCCTCGCAGGTTTCGCAGCGCCCTCCCCGGACGTTGAAGCTGAACCGTCCGGGACCGAAGCCCCGTGCCTGGGCCTCGGGGAGGCTCGCGAAGAGGTCCCGGATCGGTGTCATCAGCCCCGTGTACGTCGCGGGATTGCTGCGGGGAGTCCGACCGATCGGCGACTGGTCGATGAGCAGGACGCGGTCGATCTGATCGATCCCCTCGATGTAGTCGTGCTTCCCCGGAGTCTCGCGCCCGAGCCCCAGGTGCCGACGGAACGCCTTGTACAGGATCTCGTCCATCAGGGTCGACTTTCCGCTGCCCGAGACGCCCGAGAGCGCCACGAAGAGTCCGAGCGGGATGCGGATGTCGTCGCCCTTCAGATTGTTCTCCCGTGGGCCGTGCACCACGAGCGCCCGCTCGCCGGGGCTCCGGCGTCGCTCGGGGACCGCGATCGATCGTCGGCCGCTCAGGTACTCCCCGGTCAGAGAGCCGCTGGCGGCCCCGATCGCTCCCGGCGGGCCCGAGTAGAGCACGTTTCCGCCCTGAACTCCGGCGCCGGGACCGAGGTCCACGAGCCAGTCGGACTCGCGCATGGTCTCCTCGTCGTGCTCGACGACGAGCAGCGTGTTGCCGAGATCGCGCAACGCCTTCAACGTCGCGAGGAGCCGCCGGTTGTCGCGCGGGTGGAGCCCGATCGACGGCTCGTCCAGGATGTACAGCACTCCGACGAGCCCGCTTCCGATCTGGGTGGCCAGCGCGATCCGCTCGGCCTCTCCGCCGCTCAGGGTCGAGCTCGCGCGGTCCAGAGAGAGGTACGTGAGACCGACGTTCCGCAGGAAGCCGAGCCGCGCGCGGATCTCTCGGACGACCTGCCCGGCGATCGACTCTTCCCGCTCGTCGAGCGCCAGCGAATCGAACCACCGGCTCGACTCGGCGACCGTCATCGAGGCGACATCGGCGATCGAGCGGTCGCGCACGGTGACGGCGAGGCTCTCGGGCTTGAGCCTCCGTCCGCCGCACCGCCGGCACGGATGGAATGCCATGAACCCCATGTAGTACTCCTTCACGCTCTCGGACTTCGTGTGCTTCCACCGTCGCTCGACCGCGCCGACCAGCCCCTCGGCAAGCCAAGCGCCGCCCCACCACCAACGCGACCAGCGCGGACCGCCACCGAGGTTCCGCTCCGAACCGTACATCAACGCCTTCCACCCGGCCTCGGGGAGCTCTCGCACGGGGTGCTTCGGATCGTAGCCAAACAGCGCTCCGAACCGATCCAGGGCTTCGCGCCCCGGCGTGAGACCCCAGACGGCGATCGCCTTGGTGAGCGGCTTTGCCTTGTCCGGGACGATGAGGTCCGGGTCGGCGTGGAGGGTCGCCCCGATCCCGAGGCACTCCGGACAGGCGCCGAACGGATTGTTGAAGCTGAACATGCGCGGCTGGAGCTCCTCGATCGAGAACCCGCATACCGGGCAACCCCGACGGCTGGAGAACGTCGCGCGTTCGCCCTTCGGGCCCCGCACGATCACGAGACCATCGGCGAGCGTGCGGCCCAGCTCGACGGCCTCGGTCAGGCGCGTCGCGTCCTCCGCGTCGAGAACAAACGCATCGACGACGACCTCGATCGAGTGCTTTCGCTTCTTGTCCAGCTTGGGGGCAGCCCCCGGGAACTTCACCTCGGTTCCGTCGATGACGAACCGTCGGTAGCCGTCGGCGCGCAGCTTCTCGATGATCTCCCGGTGCTCTCCCTTCTTCGCGCTCACGATCGGCGCGAGGATCTCGATCCGCTGCCCGGTCGAACGCGTCGTGATCGTGCGAACGATGCGGTCCACCGACTGCGGAGCGATCTCGGTTCCGTCGTTCGGGCAGTGGGGTACTCCGACCCGGGCGAACAGGAGGCGAAGGTAGTCGTGGATCTCGGTGACCGTGCCGACCGTGGATCGCGGGTTGCGGCTGCCCGCCCGCTGTTCGATCGCAATCGCGGGAGGGAGGCCATCGATCGAATCGACGTCCGGCTTGTCCATCTGCCCGAGGAACTGGCGGGCGTACGCCGAGAGGCTCTCGATGTACCGTCGCTGACCCTCGGCGTAGAGGGTGTCGAACGCGAGCGAGGACTTGCCCGAACCGCTGACCCCGGTGACGACGATGAACCGGTGGCGCGGGAGGTCGATCGAGATGTTCTTCAGGTTGTGCTGTCGCGCGCCGCGGATGCGGATGGCATCGGTCGGTTCGGCCAAGGATCCTCGCTCCGAACTCACGCCGGTAGCAGCTCCCGGACGGTCTCTTCCAGGCGCTTGAGAACGTGCTCCTGGATCCGATGTCCGAGCGCGGCGTTCGCCGGTCGAGTATCCCCGACGACGCTCTCGGGCCAAGTCTCGGGTCCCCGGGGGCCCGGAAGGAAGGCGCTGCCGCGGGAGGGGACCACGGGTCGTGCGGGTCCGACCGACTCGGGAGCGAGGGCCATCACCCGCGACGTTTCGAGGAGCCCTGCGTGCCCGTCGGTCGCCGGCGCGAGCTCTCCCCGGAGTTCGTACACAAAGTCGTAGTCCGAGAGGACCACGACCCGCGTCGCGGGGTAGCTGCGCATGGTATAGTCGGCCGCCTCCCGGAGGGCGGCCATGTGACTGCGCTCCGCGTGACCGGAGATGACCAAGATGCGACGCACCCCCATGCGCGCCAGCTCCCCGAGGACCCCGGCCGCGTGCTCGCTCAGGTCGCGAATCCTCAACGAGACCGTACCGGCGAAGCGGCTCGCCTCCGGCGCGACTCCGTAGGGGAGCGTCGGTGCGATCACGGCGTTCGTGCGCTCGGCCAGCGCCCGCGCGGTCGCCTCGGCCTGGATCTGATCCGCCCCCAGGGGAAGGTGCGGTCCGTGCGCCTCCAGCGCGCCGACCGGAAGGAGGACGAGGGGGTTCGTCGTCAGGCGAGCCTCCCACGACCTCGAATCGAGGGTCGAAAGGTACGTCGCGGCTCCCATTCTCATCGATCCGAGCGGGCGGAGGTATTTAAGGCGGGACGGGAGGAAGTGTAACGCCGTGGCCGGGCGGCGGCCGTCAGGGAACCGTGCGCGCGGGAGCCGCGACCGAGCCGGACGGTTCCGTGGTCGCTGGGGGTGGGCGGGTCTTTCGGGAGCGTCCCACCGGTCCAGCCCCCCCGGCCCCGGCCCGCGTGCGCGGCTTCGGCACCGCAGTGCCGCGGGCGGCCCCCGTCTTCGCGCGACGGGAGGTCCGGCCCTTCGGCGAGGCCCGGGTCTTCGCAGGCTTCTCCACCTTGGCCCGCGTGGGACAGTCCGGGTTGATGCACAGCGTCCAGGGAGGCCGGCCCGCCTCGATCGCGGTGACGACCGGCGCGTGGCACACGGGACACGGCTCGGGCGAGCGCTCGAGCTTTCCGCGCTGAGGAAGCGGGTACGTGGTCCGACACTCGGGGTACCCCGAGCATCCGACGAAACGCTTGCCGAGGAAGGAGTAGCGGATCTCGAGCGGCTTGCCGCACGTCGGACACGGCCCGGCACGGAAGGCCCGGTGGTGCTCCTCGCACTCTGGGTTCATGCAGAAGAGCTCGGGGCGCTGCCCGCGGAAGACGATCTTGACGCGGGGCATCCGACACTTCGCGCACAGGAAGTCGGGCGCGGGTTCGACGAAGCCGGCGGCCGGGAGCGGGAAGCTTACCGAACAGCTCGCCGGGTTGTTCGAGCACTGGATCCATCGCATCCCGCGGGGGCTGCGTTCGATCCGCAGCGCCCCTCCGCATTTCGCGCACGGACCGACGAATCGCTGGCGGTCGAGCGCGCTGCGGATCGTCGCGCGAACGCCGTCGACGTTCTTGGAGAGGAGATCGTAGGCCTCGCGCAGCATGTCGCGCGACTCGCTCAGCACCTCGTCCTTCGGCTTCCTCGATTCGGCGACGAGTTCCATATCGTCCTCGAGCCGATGGGTCATCTCGGGTCGCGTGATCACGGGAGCGTACGCCCGGAGGGCCTCGGTCACCGCGATGCCCGTCCCGGTGGGCTCGAGCCCGCGTTGAGAAACGTAGCGCCGATCGAAGAGCTTCTGCAGAACGTCATGCCGGGTGGACTTCGTTCCGAGCCCCAAGCGCTCCATCTCCTGGATCAGCGAGCCCTGGGTGTAGCGTCGCGGAGGCTTCGTCTTCTCCTCGACGAGCCGGAGATCCCGGACGGGGACCGTCGATCCCACCTTCAATGCCGGGATCGCGATCTCCTCCGGGGTGGAATAGGGATAGACTCGGTACCAGCCCGGGTCCGTGATCGTTTGGCCCGCGGCCTCGAACGGTTCCTCGCGGATGGAGACCTTCACGGTCCGCCTGCGCCCGATGGCATCGGGGGCGAGGGTCGCCAGGAATCGCCGCACGACGAGCTCGTAGACCTTCGCGTGATCCGGCTTGAGCTTTCGAGGATCGACAACCCCGGTCGGGTAGATGGGAGGGTGGTCCGTCGTCTCGGTGCGCCCCCGAGTCGCTCGGAACGTGGGCTGGTCGAGAACGTACGCGGCGGCCTCAGCGAACACGCTGTCGCGGAACTTCTCGGCGAGCGTCTTGAGGCCGACCCCTCGTGGGTAGACCGTGTTGTCCGTTCGCGGGTAGCTGATCAGTCCCTGGGTGTAGAGGTCCTCCGCGATCCGCATCGCCATGGCCGCGCCGAGGCCCAGCCGGGTCGCCTCCGCGACGAACAGGGTCGTGGAGAACGGTATCGGGGGTCGTCGGCGGGTTTCCTCCTCGGAGAACTCCTGTACGGTCCCCTCGCTGGCCCCCTCAACCTTCGCAAACATCCGCGTCGCTTCCCTGCGATCCTCCCAGATCCCGTGGGCGTGGGTGAGCTCGAACGTCTCCTCGCCGACAACGCCCGTCGCGACGATCTGCCAATAGGGGGTGGGGACGAACTCCTTGATGGCTTGGTCGCGTTCGACCAGGAGGGCCAGAGTCGGCGTCTGGACGCGACCGACGGACAGGAAGTTCCGACCCCGCTGCTCCGCCGTGATCGACAGGTATCGCGTGAGCACCGCGCCCCAGACGAGGTCGATCTCTTGTCGGGCCTCCGCGGCCATCGCGAGCGCTCCGTCGAGCGATTCGAGGTGCTCGAAGCTCTGTTCGATCGCCTCGCGGGTCAGCGCGCTGTATCGCGCGCGCTTCACCTCGATCGTCGGGTGTACCTTCTGGAGGAGCTCGAGGCACTCGAGCCCGATCAGCTCCCCTTCGCGATCGAAGTCGGTCGCGAGGATGACCCGGTCGAACTCGCGGACGATCGATTGGAGGGCTCCGACGATGCCTCCCTCGGTGACCCGCTTGATCGGGGGTGCGTCGAGGAGCTTCGGGAGAATCTCGAGCTCCCAACCCGCGAGTTCCGAGGGATAATCGAGCTCGACGATGTGACCCCGCAGTCCGATGACGGCGTACGGCCCTTCCGGCCGCTCGAAGCGGAAGACGTTCGTCCCGGCCACGCGCGAACGTTGCATGTGCCCGTCGGAGAGCACGATGGCGATGCGCAGGGCGGTGTTGAACTTCTCTGCGACGACGAGCGACCGGATCGGAGGCATCTCGCGTTACATGGCCCGGTCCTCTAGATAACCGTGCGGGACGATTTTCATCGGCCGGGCTCCCTGAACGTACGTGCGCGCGTGCGCGTGCCCTAGCCGGCGACGAGTTCTCCGCCGGCGGGTCCCCGGATCCGCCTATGGGGCCGAGCGTCGCGAACGCCTATCTATCATATACTCGCGGCGATAGGCGACCGCGCTCTTCGGTGCCGCGGTAACTCAGTTTGGGAGAGTGCAAGACTGAAGATCTTGAAGCCGCCGGTTCAAGCCCGGCCCGCGGCATCCCCTCCCCAGCGAGCGCCCTGAGTCCGCTCGTGGCGTGCGGCTGACGGATGTGCCTCCATTTCCCCCGTCCGCGGATCGACGATCGAAGCGCTCCGCCGAACGCGAAGTGCGGCGGTCTTCCGAAGGATCTCTTCCGCGCCGTTGGTCCACACCCGGGGCCCCGCTCGGCCGTTTGCCGTCGTCACGGGGTCGAAGATCGCCCGGGTGAGCTCCGGCCCACTCCGAGAGCTGGGTCGAGGGGGCGCCTTCTTCTCGGTGGACCGAGCCAACTCTCGACCCGGCTTCCCGCGACGAACGCGAGGGGAGGAAGTGGAAACGGAAGCCCGCATCGCGGTGCGGCCATCGTTCCGGCTCGGGTGTCTTGTTCTTGTGCGCGCTCCGGTGGTCGATCCCCGGATGCCCTTGGAGATCGGCCGGGAGCTGGCCGTCCGGGGCCTTCCGGAACGCGAGGTCCCTTCCCTCGGCGAGCGAGCTCGGCGGCCGCGGGCGGCGCGAACCGCCGGTCGTTCGCGTCAGCGTACCGGAACGAACCAAACGTCGGTGATTGAGTACTTCGGGTTCGGGTCGAACCTCGCCTCGACCGGCATCCCGACGTAGAGGTCGGACTCCACCGCATCCTTCAGACGAGCGAGCATCACGCTCCCGATCCCTTCGAACTCGATGAGCACGAGGTTGTACGGTGTCTCCTTCAGGAACGCCTCGCTGCCGAAGTGGCAGGTGGTCCACGAGTGGATCTTACCGCGCAGCGGCAGGTCGATCCACTCGGTCGGGGCGCCGCAGGACATGCAGTGACCCCGAGGCGTCGCGAAGGTCGCGCCGCACTTCTTCGCCGTGCATCTCGAGCCCATCAGCTTCCCCTCGGCGAGGCCCAGGAAGAACCGCGAGTCTTCGGCGTAGCTGTGGATGTAGTTGATCGAGTACGGGAAGTGAATGATCAGGCTCTCCCCGCCGTTCGCGTCACGGAAAATCGCCGCCCCGCTCTTCGCGAGCTCGGCCTGAACGTCGCGGAACTTCTGAAAGACCGGGGGAGCGGCGCGCGCCATCAGCGGAACCCCCGTTCGAGGATGGAGACTGTCACGGCCGAGCCGGTTCCCGCGTGCGAGTGGATCGCGCCGCGACGAGCGTTCGGGATCTGGAGAGTTCCGTCGCCGAAGTGCTTGCGGATCGTTCCTTGGAGCTGCCAGAAGGCAAAGATCGCCTGCATCAGTCCGGTCGCGCCGACCGGGTGGCCGCACGCGATCAGGCCGCCGGACGGATTGACCGGTATCGCACCCGCG
>JAKAPG010000066.1 GCA_021823085.1 Thermoplasmata archaeon
GAAGGAGCGTCCGGGTCACCGAGCGCTGGTTGCACGCGATGTCCGAGGCGCCGCATTCGACGCAGTCCTCGCCGCGGAAGGCGGGCGGTCCCTCGACGCGCTCGTAGCGCCTCGCCGGGCGGGAGAGGGTCCAGAACGAGCGGACAGGGCGCGCAGATCTTCGGTTCACGGTGATGTGCATACGGTCCTTCGAGTCGGTCGTGTCGCGGACGGGGGCGAGCCGCCGCTGGATCTCGACGAGCTCCGGCCCGCGGATCCCGGGCGGCCGCCGTCGTCCGGAATCCCCCTCGCGGCTCGCTCGGCCTTCTACGGGAGCTTCGCGAGCACTTCGAGATCGGCGCGCACGGCCTTCACGCTGTCGGCGAACGCGGCGCGCTCGCTCGCCGTGATCTCGACCTCCACGATCCGCTCGACGCCGTTGCGCCCGAGGATCGCGGGAACTCCGATCGTGACGTCCTTCTGTCCGAACTCCCCCCGGAGGCGCGCGGTGACGGGAAGCAGGCGGTGCTCGTTCCGGGCGACCGCGGCCACCAGCTCGGTCTGGCTCGCGCTCGGAGCGTAGAAGGCGCTCCCGCTCTTCAGGAGGTTCACGATCTCCGCCCCACCCTTCTTCGTCCGGTCGACGATCGCCGCGAGCCGGTCGGCCGGGAGCAGCTGGGAAAGGGGCACTCCGCTCACGCTCGTCAACGAGAGGATCGGGACCATCGTGTCCCCGTGCGTCCCGAGCACGAACCCCGTCACGTCGCGAGGAGCGACGCCAAGGGCCTCGGCAACGAACCAGCGGAAGCGTGCGGTGTCGAGCGTCCCCGACTCGCCGAAGACTCGTTCGGCCGGCTGGCCGCTCACCTCCCGGAAGTAGTGGGTCATCACGTCGACCGGGTTCGAAACGACGAGGACGACCGCGTTCGGAGCCTGAGCCCTCACCGCTTCCGCGTGGCCACGAACGATCTTCGCGTTCACCCCAAGGAGATCCGAGCGGCTCATCCCGGGCTTGCGCGCGATCCCCGCAGTTTCCACGACGATATCCGATCCCCGGATCGCAGCGAGGTCGGTCGTTCCCGAGACCTTCGTCGAGAAGCCCAGGATGGGGGCCGACTCCTGGATGTCAAGCGCCTTGCCTTGAGGAAGCCCGTCGATGATATCGATCAGAACGACCTCGCGGGCCACGTCCGCTTCCGCGAGACGCTGCGCGAGCGATCCGCCGATGTTCCCTGCTCCGAGTACGGTGATCTTGGTCACGTCGGTCATGGAGTACCTTCCGCCGGGCCAGGCGTGCTCACGGTAAAACCTCGACCCGGTCGCTTCCGGCCGGTCGAAAGGTTGATTCTCCTTCGGGCACAGTTCGGCACGATGCCGGACCCCACCCTGGTGCTGGCCAGTACCGAGGAGCGGGAGAAGTGGCGCCACCGACTCACCCTGCTCCAAACCACACTCCGCGAGACCCGAAGCCGACGAATCCGGCTCGAGCGCCGGCTCGCCGCTCTTCGTCGCGAGATCGCCCGCATCACCGAGGTCACGCGGCCCCGCCGGCCCGGCGGGACGCCGTACGCCCACCAGGAGGTGAGCGGTGACCCCCGCCCCCCCATTCACTGACACCCCCGTCGCCCTCCAAGCGGAGCGCGAGCGGGTCGAGCGGGAGCTCGTGCGGCTGCGCCGCGAAGAACAGGATCTCGAGGAACAGGTCCGACGCGCACGCGAGCAGGTCCGCTACTACGACGTCCTTCTCCAACGATTGAAGAGCGAGTGGTCGCGAGCGCCGAGCGCGGATGACGTCGTGCGGCGGATGGGTTAGCTCGGCCGAACCGTGCGCGTGATCGTCTTCGGCGCGGGAGCCATCGGTAGCATCTTCGGCGCTCGCCTCGCCGCCGCCGGCCACGATCTCCTTCTGGTCGGCGGGCCCGCGCATGTCGCGGCGATCCGGGAACGCGGGTTACGGGTCGAAGGGATCCGGCCCGGGGTCTGGCGGCTCCCCGCCGTCGAGGAGCTCCCCGGCGCCGTCGCCACCGATGCCGTCCTTCTGACCGTCAAGGGTTATGATGTCGAGGCAGCGACTCGAACGCTCGCGACCCGTCTTTCGGGCACCGTGCCGGTCCTGCTCCCGCAGAACGGCTTGGGAATCGAAGCGCGGTTCGCCGAGGGCCTTGCGCGGACGACCGCCTCCTCGCAACTGCTCGGCGTGAGGGCGGTCAACACAATCCCGGCCACCTTCGTCGCCCCGGGGGTCGTGCGCCAGGCCGGCCATGGCGAGCTGCGGCTCGCCACTCCGGCTTCCGTCCCGCCCGAGATCGCTCGCGGGGGGATGCTCTTCCACGATCTCTTCGTCGAGGGGGGCATCGCGGTGAGCTACGTGCCCGACCTCGATCGGGCCCTTTGGACGAAGGCGGTGATCAACGGAGCGATCAACCCGGTCACGGCCGCAAACGGCGTCCTCAACGGAGCCCTCGACCACGCCCCGTATCGCGAGATCGCGGAACGATTGCTCGCGGAGGGTGTGGCGGCGGCTCGGGCGGGGGGCCACCCGCTCGACCGGGGTCAGGTCACGGCCGAGTTCGAGCACACCATCCGCGCGACCGCACAGAACCGATCGAGCATGCTGCAGGACCTCGACCGGGGACGCCGCACCGAGATCGGGACGATCTCGGGCGCGCTCTGGGACGCCGGACACGCCCACGGCGTTCCGATGCCGATCACCGAAGAGTACATCGCTCGGATCCGCGCGCGAGAACCTCCCGCGGGCAAATCCTCTTAGTCCCAGAGCCCTGCGCGCAGTGTGGCGGCGAAACGCGGCGTGCAGCAAGCGTCGGTCCGGGGCCGGCGGGTGCTCGTGCGGGTCGACTTCAACGTTCCTCAGCTCCCGAACGGACAGATCGCGGACGACCGAAGGATCCGGGAGGCGCTTCCGACGATCCATCACCTGCGGACCGCCGGTGCGAAGACGATCCTGATGAGCCATCTCGGACGGCCAGGCGGAACGAAGGAGCCGAGGCTCACCCTGCGCCCGGTCGCCCACCGATTGAGCGCGCTCCTCGGCGAGGCGGTCCCGATGGCCTCGGACTGCGCCGGAATCGAGGCGATCCAAGCCACGGCGCGCCTTGCGAACGGCCAGGTGCTCCTCCTCGAGAACCTCCGATTCCATCCCGGCGAGGAAGCGAACGATCCCGGGTTCGCCGCGCAGCTGGCCCAGCTGGGCGAGGTCTTCGTCGAAGAGGCGTTCGGATGCGTCCACCGGGCCCACGCGTCCACCGTCGGGGTGCCCAAGCTCCTTCCGGCGTACGCCGGGCTCCTCGTTCAGCGAGAGATCCGGGAGCTCTCGCCGTTGCGCACAGGCCCCGAGCGCCCGTACGTCGCCATCGTCGGGGGAGCGAAGGTCGCGGACAAGCTGCCGTTTCTTTCGAGCTTCCTGGGCCGCGCCGACACGCTCCTCATCGGCGGAGCGCTCTCCCACCCCTTCCTCGCCGGCCGCGGAGCGCCGGTCGGGAGCGAGGCCGTCCCCCCGGAGCTCGAGAAGGCACTGCGAGAGTTCGACCGACGCTCCGCCGAGGCCGGGACTCGGATCGTCCTTCCCACGGACCTCAAGATCGAGACGCCCGGCTCGACCGAGGTCGAGGTCGTCCCTGTCTCCGCGATACCCGCCGGCGCGGTCGGCCAGGATATCGGACCGGCGACGGTCGCCCAGTTCATCGAGGCGCTCCAGGGATCCAAGACCGTCTTCTGGAACGGCCCGCTCGGGCGGACGGAGGATTCCCGTTTCGTGGCCGGTACCAAGGCCGTGCTGGACGGGCTCCGCTCGATCCCGGGCCATCACATCGGCGCCGGCGGGGACTCCGCACGAGCGGTGCGGGAGCTCGAGGTCAGCGACGCCTTCGAGTTCCTATCGACCGGGGGCGGTGCCGCGCTCGAGTACGTGCAAGGCGAAGACCTCCCCGGCCTCGCCGTCCTTCCGGACGCGTAGCCCCGCCACCGAGCGGTGGCGGGGGCGACTCCGGATCGAGAACCTCGGCGAGGTAGGAGAGATAGGCCCGGGGGACCCGGTGGACATCGATCTCGGCGATCCACGGGACCTCGTACGGATGGGCCCTCTCGATCGCGCGGAAGAGAGCGCCCACGAACTTCGGAACGGTCTTGAACGAAACGAGCACCTCGTGGGCGGAGGTGAGCGCGCCGTGCCACCAGTATTCGGAATCGATCGGCGAGAGTTCGGCACAGGCGGCGAGCCGCGCGCGCAGGAGACGGTCCATCTCCCGGCGAGCCACATCCGCGTCCGGATACGTCGTCAGGAGGACGCGCATCGGGCCCCGCGCCTCGGCGGGATCCATCGGGTACGGACTCATGCCGGCCCTCCCGTTGTCACACGGACCTCGCGGCCCGACGCATCGACCGTGAGGACCGAGCCGAGCCGGTTCGGTTGCCGGAGGTCGACGATGGCCGCGCGCGCGGGGACCGCCGAGATGTTGCGCATCTTCTGGTATTCCGTCTCTCCCTGCCAGGTCGAGACGTTCAAAAGCAGCACGTCCCGGTAACGATCGACGGCGAACGTGTGGGCGTGGCCGGTAACGAAGATGTCCGGGGCCGGGTCGATCACGAGCCCGTCGCGCGGCAGGGGCGCGAGGGGGGTGCGGCTCCCGTAGATCGGAGCGAGGTGGCGCATCGCCAGCATCCGTTTCATCACCTCGGTCGGGCGAGAGTAGCTCGTCCCGGGAAGCGCGGGGATGAGGTCGTCGAAGCTGCGGCCGTGGTAGGCCTCGATCGTGACGCCGTGCAGCGCGAACGTCGACGGGTTGGAGAGCGAACGCACGTTCTCCGGTAGGTTCTTCGCGAGCCCGGCGGCGAGGGCCGGCTGAGGCTCGGCCGGAGAGACCGCATCGTGGTTCCCGGGGACGACCACGATCGGCATCGACGGCGGCAGTTCGCGCAGTCGCCGACCGAGCTCGGCGTACTGCTCGACGACGTCGCCGATGGCGAGATCCCTCTCCTGATGCGGATAGATCCCGATCCCGTCGACGAGATCCCCGGCGATCACCGCGCAATCAATCCCGGCGGCCGCTTCGGCGTCGGCCGTCTCCCCCTTCAAAAAGCCGATGAGCCGGCCCCACTCCTCCTGAAGGAACGACTTCGACCCGATGTGAAGATCGGAGAGGAAGAGGGCCCGGTGGCGCTGGTCGGCCCGACCGAGCGGGCGCGTGAGGGGAACGTCCGGCCGTTCCATCGCTTCGGCCCGGGGGAGCTGGCCGTCCGTCTTCGGGAGCGAGAGCGCGAGGCCAATCACCTCGTCCGCGAGAATCGGCTGGTGCGCGAGCGGAGAGTCGCGCGGGATCAGGACCGGGGTCGACCCCGATTCGTCCTCGACCCGGACGATGAGGTGGTGCTGCTTCGACGTCGTTCGAACGTCGGAGACGATCCCGATGATGGACGCTTTCCGAGAGCCGCGGTCGAGCTTCCCGATCGGATCGATCGCGCCGAGTCCCGGCCGACCGCGGAGCATCCGGGCGAGGCGGCGATAGCGGTCCGCGAACAGGCCCTCGTAGGCGCGCAGGGGATCCTGGTGGGCCGGCGGAGGGGAGAACCCTTCCCGGATCAGGGCGAACGCTTCGCGAGGGGACGGCGCCGACCCTCCGGCGGAGGGTTCGGTCGTAGACGCGACCGCACCGAGGCGAGGACGGGGAGAGCTACGCCGCGCGAGGACTTCGTCGACGATCTCCGGGGTCATGATCGGAGCGTCGGCGCCCATGACGTCGAGGACGGCCTGACAGAGAACGAGCGGCTGTCGGTCCCTCAGCAGAAGGTCGACCGCTCCGGCCTCGATGAGCTTGTGGTGGAGCTCTACGTAGGCGATGACGTGGTCCCGCAGTGGCGTCGCCACGTTCCGTTCCTCCCTGCTCCCGTCCGGGGCTCGATCCCCTCGAGCCGGGTCGGGGCCGAGCGAAGTCGCCCCGGATTATTACAGGGTCGTCGCGCGCGCGGGCCGAACCCCTACCGGTACGACTCCTTGGTGTAGGACGTTCCGGGCGGAAAGTGCTCCTTCAGGTGCTCGACAAGCGGGGCCGGGTCCTGGTTCAGGTGCGCGGTGTACCAGCGTACGGCCACGTCCTTGAGCGTTCGTTGAAGGGCGGGTATGTCGACCTCGTGCTCGGGGGCATCGAGGACGACCGCCTGGTTCATCGTCCGCATCCAGCCGGTGTAGCGGTGGTAGCTCTCGCCTTCGGTCCACTCGAAGATCCCGCGCGCGCGCGGCCGACCCTCGGCGTCCCGGTAGTACCAGAAGCGCAGGCCGTAACCGACCCACCCGGCCGCCCGGTCGGCCAGCTCGATCGTCGTGAGCGCGCCGAAGTCGAAGTTCTCCCGGAGGGTCCACTGGGACGGGTACTCTGCGAACGTCGCGAAGAGGGTGGCCGCGGGGTCGAGTGTGAGATGGACGGAGATCTGCTCGAACTGGTTGTGGATCTCCCACAGGTCCTGCAACAGGCGTCGGTTGATCTCCGCGCGATGACCGAGATCCTTCTGCTCGGTGCGTTCCTCCTTCGCCACCGTCGCTTGTACTTTCGCGAGCTCCCGTCCGAGCGAGGCGGCGAACTCATCTGCGGACGTACCGGGGGCAGCGGCCGGGGTTGTTCGGCTACGTGGCTTCGCGCGCGTGCTGCGACGCCGTGGCATCGATCGATCAGCTCCGAGCGCGGATTGATTGCTCGGCTATTAAGTCGCAAGGTCCATCGAAATGGCTGCGCCGGGTGCGGGGCGGTTTGCCGCGGTGCCAGATTGTTTTAAATACCCCATTCGGCTCGTCCCGGAGGAAAGGCACCCGAAGACGGAAGGAGGACAGGTCCTCACGTCGTCGCGTCCGGAATCACGACTCATGATCCACACCGGTTCCAGTCGTAAGCTCGGCCGCATCGTAATCGACGTGGGTTCTCGCAACTAGTTCCGCGTGCGGGGACGCCGGCAATTCGCCGTGCGCCTTTCAACACGGAGAAATACACCAACCATGACGAACGATCCCAGCGCCGCCAAATACCAGATCAAAGCCCGCATCGCCGCCGAGGGCGTCATCGATAAGCCTGACGTCGTCGGAGCGGTCTTCGGCCAGACCGAAGGATTGCTCGGAGACGAGCTCGACCTCCGGGACTTGCAGAAGTCCGGACGCATCGGCCGCATCGAGGTCGACATCGATAGCCGCAAGGGCCGCAGCGAAGGGGAGATCGTCATCCCCTCCTCGCTCGACCAGGTCGAGACTGCGATCCTCGCCTCGGGTCTTGAGACTGTCGACCGCATCGGCCCCTGCCGGGCGAAGATCGAGGTCGTGAGCGTCGAGGACATCCGGATCTCCAAGCGCCAGAAGGTCGTCGAGCGCGCGAAGACGATTCTGGCGAAGCTGCAGGAAGAGTCGAAGGGCGTGGGTGTCGATCTGACCGAGGCGGTCCGCAAGGCCGTCCAGGTCGAGGAGATCACGACCTACGGGCCCGAGCATCTTCCCGCCGGGCCGAACATCGACCAGGCCGACGCCCTCATCGTCGTAGAGGGCCGCAGCGACGTGCTGAACCTGCTGCGATGCGGCATCAAGAACGTCATCGCGGTCGAGGGGACGAGCGTCCCGCAGACGGTCAAGGACCTCTCGCGCGGCAAGACGGTCACCGCCTTCACCGACGGGGACCGTGCCGGCGAGCTGATCCTGCGCGAGATGCTCCAAACGATGGATCTCGATTTTGTCGCCCGCGCACCGCGCGGGAGCGAGGTCGAGGAGCTGACGCAGAAGCAGCTCCTGAAGTGCCTGCGCAACAAGATCCCGATCAACCAGTACCTCGAGATGACCGGGTTCGAACAGACGGGCAACACGCGCGGTCCGATGGAGGATCGGGCCGAGGGGGGCGCGTCCCCGGGCGGGCGCCCGGATCGAGAACGGCGCGAGGACCGGGACCGGGGATCACCCCCGCCCCGGAGCCACGAGGATCGTCAGGCCCCGCCGCCCCGACCCGTTCCGGCGGCCGCGACGGTGCCTGCCGCCCCCCTGCCGCCGGATCTTCAGCACTACTTCGAACTGCTCGGGAGCGTCGAGAATTCCTCCCGAAGCTTGATCGTCGGCGAGAACGACACCGTGGTCCAGGAGGCCCCGGTCAAGGACCTCATCGAGGCGCTCGCAGCCCTGCAGGTTCCTGCGAAGGCCGTCGTCTTCGACGGTATCGTGAGCCAGCGCTTGCTCGACGTGGCCCAGGAGAAGAACATCGGGACCGTGGTCGGCTCCCGGATCGGCCCGATCGGTAAGCTTCCCGAGAAGGTGCGCATCTTCACGCGCGCGGATCTCGGCGGAGCCCCGGCGGCGGCCTGAGGCCCACGGTGGGCCCGGGAGGAACCCGTCGCCGGGCACTATCCTTCGCGAAAGTGCTCGGCGAACGCTTTTACCTTGGTCGCGGGGTAGATCCCTCTACGGAGGCCCGGCGCAGTGAGTTCCTCAGAACCCGTGCGTAGACCCCCCTCGTCCGTGGACGAGATCGAGACGACCGAGGAGATTCCCATTCCCACGGATCCGCTCGATCGAGTGATCGGGCAGGAGAAGGCGGTCGAGCTCGCCCAGAT
>JAKAPG010000067.1 GCA_021823085.1 Thermoplasmata archaeon
CCGAGTTGCGCGAAGGGCATCGACGATCCGCGCCTTAGCTCAAGGAAGGCACTTAACGGGGTCGCCGCCCGGAGCGGGGACGGCGCGCGGTGTAGACCAGGGCCAATGCGTTCCCCGGAGCTTCGAAAACCCGGATGCCCGAGAGGCCCGCCGACCTGAGGAGCGCCCGGGCGCGACGCTCGCCCCAGCAGGTACCGAGCCCGCCGGGGCCGTCGCTGCGGGACACGGGCAGGCAATACGTGACGGAGATCCCGTACAGGAACGCCGCACCGGTGCGACCGATGTTCGCCGACAGCTCGCTGGAGGCGCGAGGCTCCTGGGCCAGGAAGCGGCCTCCCGGTCGTAAGGCTCGAACTACCTCTCCGACCGTCTGTTGCGGTCGGCCGAGATCGTGGATCGCGTCGAACATCATGATGAGGTCGAACGACCCGACCCGGCGCAAGACGCCGGCACGCCCGCGAACGAAACGAACGTTCGAAAGCCCCATCGACTTCGCCTCCGCACGGGCTCGCGCGAGCGCCACTTCGGAGGGATCGATCCCGATGAACAGGGAGTGCGGAAACGCGCGAGCGAGGAGGTTGAGCGCATGACCGCTCCCCGTGCCGACGTCGGCGGCCCGGATCCCCCGGCGCAGATCCTCGGTCACCCCGGGCAGGAGCGGTAGGTAGTGGTCGACAAGGAGTGCGTCCAGACGGTTGCGGTTCATCTCCTCCAGGATCTCCGGGAACTCGGGGAGGTAGGCGGAGTACGGCACGCCGTCTCCGGTCGCGAAGGCGGTGCCCAACCGTTCGAGGTTCCGAGCCCCGAGGCTGACCATCCGACTCCCCGGAGCCATATTGTAGATGGAAGGGCCGCACAGGGCGCGGGCCCGGGCGCGAGCGAGCGAGAAGAGCTTCCGGCGCGAGTCGTAGTTCACGACTCGGGCTGCGGCGACCGCACTCAACCATTCGCGCACGTATCGTTCGTCCAGGTGCGCGCGGTCGGCGATCTCTTTCGATGTACCGGACCCGGCGGACAGGGCCGACCAGAGGCCCGTCGTATGGCCGAGGTGGATCATCATCGTGAGCTCGCTATCCGCGTACGCGCGCAGGATCCGACGCACGAACCGACGCGTCTCATGGGGTGCGGCGAAAGGGTCGGGCGGGACCATCGAACGCGCCAACCGCGGTAGTGTTTAATCGTGGCGACCGACTCGGCCCGGCGAGGTGAGGCGGGCCCTGAGCGCGATCTTCCAGCGGCCCCTGTGCGAGATGGGGCGGGCCTACGACTTTGCCTTCCGCCCGATCGTCGGCGAACCGGTCGTGGGGGACGGGGGTCCCTGCGACGAGCGACCGGTCGCCGTCGAGCTGTGCTCGGCGAGCGCCGACCCGGCTCACGGCGACGCCTTCTATCGGAGCTTCCTGTTGTGTCCCGAGCACCGGATCCAACTCGAACGCTACGATGCTCGGCTGATCGCACGAGGCATGACGAGCCGGTTCAAGCCCCTCGGCGGTCAGGGCTAGCCGACGGTCATCGCAGGCTCGAGGAGCCCGGAGCGTCGCTCGCAGATCTCCCAGAGCCGCTTCGCCGCCTCTCGATCGTGCGAGGCTGCGCTGGAGGGGTGGGGCCGCGACTTCGCGAAGTACTCACCGCTGGTGTGCGCCACCTCCGGCGATGTCGCGAGGTAGAGGGGGGTCCGGGCCCCCCGCTCCGGCGAGATCGCGGCGATCCGCTTTCCGGCCCCGAGGAACGCGCCCTGCATCCCCGCCGCGCCCTCGACGCCGAAGTGGCTGCGCACGAATCCCGGGTGGCATGCGTTGAACGTGACGGGCCGATCGAAGTGGCGGCGGGCCGCCTCGTACGTGATCATGAGCAGGGCGAGCTTCGACTGGGAGTACGCTGCCCACCCCGAGTACTTCTGACGACGGTCGAGGTCCCCGAAGTTAAGGGTGCCCATGCGGTGGGCCGCGCTTGCCACGTTCACGACGCGGCCGGCCCCGGATGCGGTCAGGCACGGAAGGAGCCCCTCCATCAGGACGAACGGTGCCAGAACGTTGAGGCCGAAGGTACGCTCGTCTCCCGAGGGGGTGGTGGAGAACGTGTAGACCAACGCACCCGCGTTGTTGATCAATACATCGAGGCGGGGGTTCTCCTCGCGCAACTTCGAGGCGAGGGACCGGGCCTGGGCTCGGTCCGCGAGGTCCGTGACGTGGGAACGAACGCTCGCGCCTGAGCTCGCGAGGCGTTGGGCGAACGACTCGGTCCGAGTCGGATCGCGGCCCACGAGGACGAGAGCGGCCCCGGCGCGCGCCAACGACTCTGCCAGCACGGCCCCTAGCCCCGAGGTAGCCCCCGTAACGACCACCCGCTTCCCGTCCATGCGAACGGCGGCTTGGGGAACGGGCGCCATAGGGTTCGCCTCGGTTCGAGCGTCCGAGGATCTCGCCCTCGGACCGTTCGGGTCCATCGAGCACCGTCGCTGATATAACCGATCGAGGTGGGTCGAATCGGCGAAGGAACGTCCCTCGTCTAGACCGCCCCGGGGGAGGTCTCCTTCCAGGGCATCGTGACGCGGCGGAAGCGGCGGTGCACCGACGGAGCGGCATCCCCCGGAGGAAGTTCGACCTCGATGGTCAGCCACCGGCCAAGCATACCGAACTCGATCGAGTACCAGCGGGCGATCCAACCTCCCTCCGGCGTCGGATCCGCCCGCGCGAACATGTGGGTCTCTCCGGCCATCCGTCCCATTCGGCCCGCGGGCTCGCGGGCGAGGAGCGGGTAGGTGCGCTCGAGGGCATCCGCGGCGTTCATCACGGGACCTTCCCCCCCCGTGGCCGGGGAGAGCGAAATGTCGATCGTCCACGGTCCCTCGAGCCCCCGCCCGACGACGTACCGGCCGAAGCTCTTGCGTACTTGGGCGGCGTCGCGTGTCTCTCCGAAGAGGAACCAGACGAACGGATTCTCGGTGGGTACGATGGACTCGAAGTGCCCGTAGGCGCCCTTGTGGCGTCCGAGCCAGAGGCGAACGGCAAGGCGAAGCGCGAGATACAGGGCGAAAAAGCCACCCAGGAAGTACACGCTCGCCCAATACACATCGAGTGCGACCGAGTTCCGCTCGATCCCGAGGAGCACGTACATCGACGCCGCGCTGAAGACCAGCATGAAGAAGTTCACGGCACGCTCGGCGTCGAACGCGATGCGCTTCTTCGAGAAGGGTAGGAGCGGCGGGACCGAGTAGTTCGTGAACCCGTCGAGCAGGATGTGAAGGATTCCGCCGAGCAGCATCACGCCGAAGTAGATCAGGAACGAGCCGGGAAGGATCAGCGGGGCGATCAGCCCGCCCGCGACCGCGATGACGGTCACGCCGAAAACCGAGTGCGTGATCCCCCGGTGGCCGAAGACGGGCCACCTGCGAGCCAGAGGGAACAGGATCGCGTCCGCGTCCGGAAGGCCGCCCGCGAGCGCCCCCGCCGCGACGTACTGAACCTTCAGCCCGACGACGCCGAGCGTGACCAGGTAAGCAATCAGGACATGGGTGATCAGGTCCACAGGCGCACCGGTGGAAGGGAGCCTACAGCAGGCCCTCCTCCATCACCTCGACCGACTCCACGTGGGGGACCCTGGCGAGGCCCTGTTCGACCGACTCGAGAATGCCGCCCTGATCGTCCATCACGACGCTGACGAGGAGCGCCTTGAGGCCGTAGGCGATGTCCTTGACCTGCATCCCGCGCACCGTGACCCCCGAGGGCAGGCTTCCGCGAACGGCCGTCGCCATCTCCTCGAGGTTCGTCTCGACGGCCTGAGGCATCAGCCGGAAGAGCACCGCGACTTGTCCCATGGCCTATCCTCTCCCTTCGCGCTACGGACCTTCAAAGCCGCAGCTCGGGCAGTGGTAGACCACGCTCTGATCGCGGCACCGAGGATCCCGGCCGATCGTCGCCTGGCCGCAATTCGGGCAGAGGAACTGCGTCGAGCCGGGGACCGGTAGGGGCGCTCCGCAGGACGTGCACGATGTGGCGCGCGCCTCGGTCATAAGGGTGTGTACCTCAGTCGACTGCCCTCCGCGCTATCGCGGAGCGCCCGGTCGACGACTTCCGACATAGAGGAGGGATATAAGCACGACCGCCACGAACGCGACCACGCCAAGCACGTAGTAGTACGTGTAGTTCGGCGGAGCGCCGGCCACGTAGAAGGGGACGGAATAGCTCTGCTGACCGTTCGCGAAATGCACCTGACCGTGCGGAAATGGTAACGTGAGCACGAACGTGTGCGATCCCGCTCCCAGAGGGAGCGTCACGTAGTCGTAGGAGAAGTTGTAAACGGCGTGGGCGGCCAGCGCCGGGATCGCAATCGAGCCAACAGGACGGCCGTCCAGCGAGAGCTGGATCGAGAACGCGAGCACGGATTGGGAGCCGACGACCAGTATGCCGGAGAGGACGTAGGGCTGCACGACGTGGATCGTGTAGGTGAGGTTGATCGAAACGTTCTCGGCCCGATAGACCGACGTGTACTCGATCTTGAGCGACAACGTCTGTACGACGCTCGTTACGGTCAGGTCCGCCTGGGCTGTCCCGTTCGGGACAGCGCCGGAACTGGGGAGGAAGTTCACCCCCGTCGTGTTGGTGCCCACAATCGACACGAAGTACGTGATGGTTCCGATCGCGGTGCCACTCGACGAGTAGGCGGGGCCACCGGTCGCGTTGAGGGTGTAGGCATGGGTCGCGTTCTGCGAAAGGAGCGCGGGTCCGCTGAAGTTCCCCTTGAGCGGTGGGTAACCGGTCGACGCGTTCGATACGACGGACACGGACGTGGCCGTAACCGCCGATGACGGGCTGGGGTGCGGTACGCTCGAGGTCGACGGCCCCAGCGGCGCCCCGGCAAGGACGAGCATCCCGATGAGCGCCAAGACGGCGGTCACCGCGGCGATGCGTTTCACGCCTCTCACCAGCGGCGCCACCTCCGCGTGCGGTTCCAACGCCAGACGAGCACGATGACGCCGACGAGGATTGCCGGGATCAGCGCGAGGAGGATCAACAGCCATTCGGCGTAGACGAACGGGGCGGTCGCCGTCCCGGGGCCCCTGACGATGAGGTGAGGGTGCACCGTGACGAAGGCCGGCGAGATCGAGAGCGTGAGGGTCCGTTGCTGAAGGCTTGAACCGGTGAGAATCGTCACCGCCACCGTAGCGCTCGACGGCGGGACCGCGATCAATCCGCTCGTAAGGTCGAGGCGGAACACTTGGCTCGTGCCGACGTCGATCTCGTACGTGGTCACGTTCTGGGATGCGGCCGTGACGGTCGACGTCCAACCGGCGCTCGCGAGCTGCGCGGCGTCCAGCACGCTCAATCGTACCTCGATCAGGATGTTCCCGGTGTTCTGGACGGAGAACGGAATCTCTATCTGATGCGGACCGACCGAGGGCGCCGTGGTGCTGTTCGCCACCACGATACGGTACACTGGCGCGATGTTGATCGTGGGCACCCCCGAGACGTCGCCTACGATCGTCCCGTTGGCGAGTTCGATCTCCATCGCGAGCGGCGGATGCGTGACCGACGTTCCCGCGGGCACGAGAACGCGAACGCTGCCGCTCGTGCTGGCGCCCGGGGAGAGGGAGACGTTCGTGAGGCGGGTTGTGAGATTCCAGTACGCGGGGCTGACGGCGATGGAAACGGTCACCGGCACGTTCCCGGTGTTCGTCAACCCGACGCTGAAATCGACAGGGCCGCCGGACGCGGGCAGGTCGATCGACGATGGGGCGTTCGTGACGCCTCGGACGGCGGGGACAAGGATCCAACTGAGGGCGAGGCGGGTCGCGACGCTCCCCGAGACGATCGAAACCGACTCCGAGGCGGTCGCATTCGAAAGCACGCCATAGGGATAACCGGTGGTCCGCGATGCGACGGTGTAGCCGCCGGCCGGCAGCCACACCGTGATGGTCGATCCCACGACCACGTTGGGGAAGTCGAACACCGCCCCGGCCGCCGAACGGACGCTCACGAGGGCGGCGGAGCCGTTGACGGTTCCGCCCGGAGGCATCGGCGTGATCTCATCCCGGTAGCTGGAAGCGACGGTCAGGGCGAACGGTGCGCTGCCGGCGAGAACCGTCACGGACGTGAGCGTCGCTGCCCCGGTGGCGTTCGCGTACACCGAGTACGCTCCGGGAAGGACCCGAACCGAAAAGCGCCCGCTCGGGACCGAAAGGGTCGAAAGTGAGTACGACGGATAGGGCCCCTCGAGGTAGAGCGTCGCTCCCACAGGGTCGGGGTAGCCCGCGGCTCCGATCGTCCCGTTGAACCAAACCAGCTGGGTCGTGCCGACCATCGTGACGTTGCAGGCGATGGCCCGGCTGCCAAGGGAGCACGAGTTGGCGCCCGACGCGGTGGCGTAGTTGACCGCGTACGAGCCGTTCGGTCCCACGACCGTTGCCGTCGTCTGGGCGCTGAGCGAGTAGGTCGTCGCCCCGGCGAGGACGAGGCTATAGTTGCCGTCCACCGCACGGGCCGTCGCGACCGCGCCGGTGGGGGCGGTGAACGTCACAGTCGCGTTCGCGACGATCGGCGTTTCACCGGTAGTGACCAGGCTGCCCGAGACCGTGACACCGGCCATGCTCAGCCGCAGCGGTGTCGAGATCGAGCCCGAGCTCGGTACGGTGACGGACGTCAGGTTGGTGTAGTTGACGCCCTCGTACGATCCGAAGAAGTAGACGGAGTAGGTGCCGGGGGGCGCGTAGAATCCCGTCGTGTAGGCCGCCCCCGATACCGATACGTTGAAACCGGTGGTCCCGGTCAGTCGGAACGTGACCGACGAGTAGGGCATACCGCTTGGAAGGCGCAACGCGCCGGTGGTATTCCGTTCCAGCGTGAGGGTTTGCGCCTCCGTTACCTGGCTCGTGCCCAGCGCGACCGAGAACGACCGGCCCGGCCCGGTCGCGTATCGGGTCTCATTCGGAGTGCCCGGGGCGTACGCTCGGACCGAGTAGGAGCCCGGCGTGACGGTCAGCGAAGCCGAGGTGTATCCCTGGACCACGTAGGTCCCGGCCGTCGGGCTTGTTCCGTTGAGGTAGATCGTGGTGAGCGTCGAGGAGCTGGGCCCGGAGATCGGGAGCGTGAGGGTCACCGGAGCGAACGAGATCGGCAGACGGCTCAAGCTTGCGAGGCTACCGGACGGCACGCACTCGCTCGAGGTGATGTACCCGACCGCCTTCGCGCTCAGGCAGTACGTTTCGTTCGCCGGGAGGACCGACGGTACCACGATCGACACCGACCCGGAGGGTCCCGTGAGTTGCGATATCGAGGGGCCGCCCGATCTCCCGATCCCGATCGTCACGGTGGCGTCGGCCGTGGGGTACAGCGAGCCGTTCGCGAGCGTCGCACTGACGCGGAACGTAGCACGTACGCCCGCCACCGGCGTGATCGACACCGAGGTGGGGCCTGTCAGCCGGATGGACTGGAGTGCCGCGTCCAGGGTTCCCGTGCTCGCGGGCGACGACTGCAGAGTAAGAAGAGAGTAGGACCCGGACGGGATTGCAAGCGAGAACGATCCGTTCGTGGCGATGGACACGACGTTCCCCTGGACGTCGTAGGCGAGGACCACGCTCGTCGAGTTCGAGCCCAGCGATGGGTTCACATCTCCGATGAGCCGGATCGCGGGCGCGAGCTCGAGCGGGGCAGCGACGACGCCGACGCCGGGGGCCGTCACACGAACGGTACCTAGCGCCGTTTCCAGGGTCGCGCCGACATATGTCGAGGCATAGAGCGAGTAGTTCCCGACCGGTAAGTACGCGTTCACGGACCCGACCGAGTTCGTGTAGAACACGGTCGAGTTTCGGAGGGCCCCGGCGAGGGCGGGGACGCTCGCACCGTTCGCGAAGCTCGGCAGAGCCGTGATGCGGATCGGCGTATTCGCGACCGGGGCGCCGGCGGCGCTCACGGTGAGGGTCGCCGCGGCGGTGGGGTACTCCGTCAGGTTGATGGTGAGATTGCCCCCGATGGTGTGGAGCACGGCCGGGGCGCCCAGCGAGCGCAGGTTCGCTTCGGGACCGACCGCCGTGATTGTGTAGTTGCCCGGCCCGACGCTTCGAACATCGTAAACCCCTGTCGCGTTCGAGGTTGTTGTCAGGACCGCCCCGGTGCTCGAGCCGATGGTGACCCTGGCCCCCGAGATCAGGATCCCGTCCGCGCTCGTGACGGTTCCGGTGATGTTGCCCGGAGCCATGCCGAAGCTTGCGTTCACAGGCTGCGAGAGGCTCGGAGCGACGGTGACGTTCGATGGGCTCGTGTAGTTCGTCCCGTCGTAGATCACGCTCTCGTGGTAGACCCCCGGCGCGACGTTACCGACCCGGAAAGTGCCGTCCACGTCGGTCGTGACCCGGATCGGGGTCGCGTTCTCTACGCCCCAGAAAACGACCTGGGCGTCGGAGACGGGG
The DNA here is from genome assembly GCA_021823085.1 of Thermoplasmata archaeon. Taxonomy (GTDB): domain Archaea; phylum Thermoplasmatota; class Thermoplasmata; order Lutacidiplasmatales; family UBA184; genus Lutacidiplasma. Next base: position 8,405 of record JAKAPG010000067.1, read on the forward strand.
AGGTCGGTCGGCTGGTACCCGGTGGTGTTCGCGAGATTCCAGTAGATC
>JAKAPG010000068.1 GCA_021823085.1 Thermoplasmata archaeon
GTAGACCTCCTCCACGGCTTGCGGGCTCTGACGCCCCCGGTCGAGGTCGCGCGTCGCCCGGACGAGCTCCTCCGAACGTGGGAAAGGCCCGGTGAGCGTGGTCCGAATCTCCATCGGGGCAATCGACCCCGCACGGCGCTTAACGGTGACCCGAGTCGACTGCGGTGCGAATTGAGAAACGGCGTTGCGCGCGAGGCAACGGGTCTGCGATGAGCCGTCGGTAGGAAGTGCGGTCGCGGCGCGAGGGGTGGCCGAGCGCGGCTCCGCGTCCTGGGCGGCGGTGGTGCGGCGAGACCGTCTCCAACGAGGCGAGCGGGATGGCATCGTTCTGTCTGAGCGCGCAGAATTCGCGCGGGCTCGCACCCACCGCCCGGGACGCGCAAGGCGCCCCCCGGCGTCCACCGGACCTCGGACCGCGAGGCGCTCATCGATGTTTCCAGCGCGCCATCGTCCCGTCTTGAGAACATCGTCAATTGACGAACCTTGCCTTCGTCTCGTGCGAAGCGTTAATAATGCCCGGTCCCGATGCGAACGGGTCCATGGTCCAGGCGACTACCCCGACGGCCGAATCGCCTCCCCGCCCTCGCGCGGAGACCGTTCCACCGCCGGAGGACGAGGAAGCACGCACCGGCGCGCTCGGGGAACGTGCCCTCGCTCTCGCCCGGTTCTATCAAGGAAAGATCGAAACGGTCCCCAAGGTTCCGGTGCGCTCCCTCACCGACTTCTCCCTCTGGTACACGCCCGGGATCGCCCATGTCTCCCGGGCGATCGAGAAGGATCCCGACCTCTCCTTCGAGCTCACGGGTCGATGGAACGCTATCGCGATCGTCACCGACGGGAGCCGGGTCCTGGGACTTGGCGACGTCGGACCCGCCGCGGCGATGCCGGTGATGGAGGGGAAAGCGTTGCTCTTCCGCTACCTCGGAGGCGTGAACGCGATCCCGGTGCCCATCGCGATCGACACGGAAGATGAGTTCATCGAGACCGTGGTCCGTCTCTCGCCCGCGTTCGGTGGGATCAACTTGGAGGACATCGCCTCCCCGAAGTGCTTTCGAATCTTGGGCGAGCTCCAGCGACGACTCCCGATACCGGTCTGGCACGACGATCAGCTCGGCACCGCAGCCGCAACCATCGCCGGACTCCTCAACGCCCTCACGCTCACCGGCCGCGACATCCGCACCACCCGCACGGTCCTGCTCGGCGCCGGCGCCGCGAACATCGCGACCGCGCGGCTATTGATCGCGCTCGGTCAGGACGCGCACCTATTGACGATCGTCGACCAGAAGGGGATCCTCTTCGCCGAACGCGACGACGTCGACAGTCTCTCGCTTCGCAACACGTGGAAGTACCACCTCGCCCTCACGACCGACGGAGGGGGCCGCCGCGGGACCCTCGCGCAGGCTCTCCGAGGCGCGGACGTCGTCCTCGCGGCATCGCGACCCGACCCGACGACGATCTCGCCGGCCGCCGTCCGATCCATGGCGCCCAAGCCGATCGTATTCGCACTCGCGAACCCGGTGCCCGAGATCTGGCCGGACCAGGCCCGCGCCGCCGGTGCGGCGATCGTAGCCACCGGGCGGAGCGACTTCCCGAACCAAGTGAACAACTCGCTCGTCTTCCCGGGGGTCTTCCGCGGGGTCCTGGACGCAAGGGCCCGCTCGATCCCGGACGAAATCGTGATCGCTGCCGCGCGCGAGCTCGCAACCCACGCCCAGGACCGCGGGCTCACGCCGGAGCACATCCTCCCCACGATGGAAGAGGTCGGGATTTTCCCGCACATCGCGGCGGCGACCGCCGAGACGGCGGTGCGTCTCGGGATCGCGCGGACCCGGCGCACGCGCGAGGAGTTCTACGCGCACGCGCTCGAAGTCATCCAACACTCCGTTCACCTCGCGACGCGCCTGCTCGAGGACGGACTCACGCTCCCGATGCCGGACGAACCGCCGGGAGGGACCAGGGGAACAAGATGAGCCACTCCACGCATCCCGCGAAGGAGCCGAAAGGACACGAAGCCGGACCGATCGCGAGCTCCACCCTGCCGATCCACTTACGAGCGGCAACGCTCGACGACGTCCCGGCGCTCGTGCCCCTCGTCCTCCGCCTCAAGAGTCTGAACGAGGAGTTCGACCCGCTCCTCAAGGTTCGCAAAGACGCCGAGAAGATGGCCGCCGAGGTCCTGACGCGCGACATCAAGGACCCGGAGGCGATCGTCCTCGCGACCGAGGGCGTCGGCGCCGACAAGGACCGGATCGTGGGCGTCGTCCGCGCCCGGATCCGAGAGCGCCCATTCTACGCTCCCGAGCGCGAGGGCGTGATCCTCGACATCTACCTGCTCCCGCTCTATCGCCGGCACGGAGTCGGCGAGTATCTCCTCGAGGAGGTCACGAAGGCCGTGAAGGCGAAGGGCGCGGGCGTGCTGACCGCCGAGTTCCCCATCCAGAATCACATCGCGGCCAGCTTCTACAACAAGCGCGGTTTCCGACCCACGATGGGCCTCTACTCCCGGCCCCTCTGACCGGCACAACCGCCGACCTTATGGGCCTCCGCCTCCCATGGCGGACATGTCATCGGCCGCCCCGCCCCAGTACCTGCGCCGAGGGAAGGTCAAGGAGGTCTACGCAATCAGCCCCACCGAGCTCGAGTTCCGCTTCACGAACGACATCAGCGTCTTCGATAAGCACATCCCGAGCGAGATCCCGTACAAGGGTGAGACCCTCGCCGATACGGCGGCGTACTGGTTCCGTCTCTGCTCGAAGATCGGCGTGCACCACCATTTCCTGAACCTGAGCGGGCCGACCCGCATGCGGGTCCGCCGCGTCCAGGTCGTTCCAAACCCCCGGACGCTGGGACCTTCCCCCAAGAACTTCCTCGTACCGCTCGAGCTGATCGTCCGCTACTACCTCGCCGGGTCGATGTGGGACCGCGTGAAGGCGGGGAAGGTGAGCGCGGCGGACCTCGGCTTCCCCTCGGGCAAGGAGCTCCGTTACGGCGAACAACTTCCCGAACCCCTCTTCGAGGTCACGACCAAGCTCGAACCGGTCGACCGTCTCCTCTCGATGGACGAGGCCCTAGAGCTCTCCACGCTCGACCGAAAGACGCTGGAAGGGATGCGCGAGACGATCCTGAAGATCGACGAGGCGATGCAGAAGGACATCGCTCCGCGCGGCCTCTTGCACGTCGACGGCAAGAAGGAGTTCGCGATCGACGCGGAGGGATCCCCGATGGTCGTCGACACGTTCGGTACCGCCGACGAGGACCGGTTCTGGGACCGGGATGCCTACGACCGCGGCCGACCCGTCGAGTTCTCCAAGGAGTTCGTCCGGCAACACTACCGATCGATCGGCTACTACGACACGCTCATGGAGGCGCGCCGGAACGGCACGCCCGAGCCCGACATCCCGCCCCTCCCGCCGCTGCTGATCGATGAAGTGAGTCGTCTCTACACCACGGTCTACACCCGGCTCACGGGCCGGGCGTTCGCCCCGACCGTCGGCGCCCCCCCGCCTCCCGGCTGAGGACGGCGTTCACCGTTTCGCGACCTCTCCCCCACCCTTATCTCTCCCGGTCGCGGTCGGTGTTCCGTGCCGATGAAGACCGTATCCAAGCCCGTTCCTCCCGATTCGCCACCGCGGCCTCCCGCACCCTTCGAGCTCGAGGATCTCGAGGGCGTGGGACCCACGATCGCCGAGAAGCTACGCGAGGCCGGCTACACGGACCTGATGGAGCTCGCGGTCGCGAGCCCGAGCGATATCGCCGAGGCTGCGGAGATCGGCGTCGCGATCGCCCAGAGGATTGTCAACGAGGCCCGCAAGCGGGCCGATGTGGGCGGGTTCGAGAGCGGGACGACCGTCCTCGAACGACGGCAGAAGCTCGGACGCATCACGACCCACTCGAAGGCCCTGGACGAGCTGCTCGGAGGGGGAGTCGAGACCCAGGCGATCACCGAGTTCAGCGGGGAATTCGGAACCGGGAAGACGCAACTCGGCCACCAGATCGCGGTCGACGTCCAGCTCCCGACCGGCTCGGGCGGCCTCTCGGGTGAGGTCGTCTATATCGACACCGAGAGCACGTTCCGCCCGGAACGGATCGTCGACATGAGCCGTGCCGCCGGTCTCGACCCGACCGAGGCGCTCGGCCGCATCCACGTCGCCCGCGCCTTCAATTCGAACCACCAGATGCTCCTCGTCCAGAAGGCCCAGGAGCTCGCGCGCGAGCGACCGATCCGTCTGGTCGTGGTCGACTCGCTCACGGCCCACTTCCGCTCGGAGTACGTGGGGCGCGCCGAACTCGCTCCGCGCCAACAGATGCTGAACAAGCACCTTCACGAGCTCCTGCGCTTCGCCGACACGTACAACGCATCGATCGTCGTCACGAACCAGGTCAGTTCCCGACCGGACATCCTCTTCGGAGATCCGACCCGCCCGATCGGTGGGAACATCGTCGCCCACGCGGCGACGTATCGGATCTACCTTAGGAAGTCGAAGCCGCCGAAGCGAATCGCCCGCCTGATCGACTCGCCCAACCTCCCCGAAGGCGAGGCGGTCTTCTCGTTGACCGGCGAAGGGATCCGCGACTGACCGTCTAGCGGATCCGTCGGACCGCGACCGCCTTGAGGTAGAGGTACACCCGGGTTCCGGGGACGAGCCGCAGGCGATCCACCGACGCTTGGGTCAGCGCGACTCGCACCGGTCGCCCGCGCCAGAGAGCGATCACCGTCGCCCGACCACCGGGACGGGGGGCGACTGCGGCGACTTCGGCCGGGAGCGTGTTCCGGGCGCTCGACTCGAACCGCCCCCGCGCGACGACGACCATCTCGGGGTCGATCTCGACCCGGACCCGCTCGGCATCCTTCGCGCGGAAGACGACCTCGAGCCGGGCCCCTCTCCCGAGGTCTACGATCGGGGGCGCTCCGGCACGGTATGTTCCCGACCACTGTTGCCGCGCGTTCGGGGGCCGGGGGGCGCTGACCGAGCGGAGAACGCGGTGGCCGAGCGCGGTAAGATGCGTCGACCCGGCACGGCGCCCTCCGCGCTCGCCGCGGGCGACCGGAGCTCTGTAGAGCCGCCGGAGTCGCTGGAGGCGGTAGACGGCCCGATCCCGCCCGATGCCGGCCCGGCGCGCCGCCTTCACGAGGTTCGGAACGCGTTCGAGCGCGTGCAGCAGTCGAACATCCGTCGGCGTTAGCCATCGCTCCGTGCTCATATCGCCGGACCGCTCGAACCCTCCAGCGGCTTCACCTTGCCGAGGTCGATCCCGACGCCGACCGTCGCCCCCGTTCGAACGCTCGGGATTTCGTGTGCGCCGACGACATGGATCGGGAGCGACCCGAGCTGGAGATCGATCGACCACGCCGGCGAGTTCCAGCGCACGGAGCGCACCCGGGCGCTCGAGTCACCGGCCCACCGCTCCGTTCCCCAGCGCACGGCCTCCGGAGGGACGCAAAGGCCCCCCGGACCGGCGATCCGGGCGAGCGCGGCCACGAGCGGGAGATCCGAGGCGATGGCAAGCTCGCTCGGCGTGTAGAGGTTCTCGTAGCCGAGGAATCTTGCGGTGAACCGGTCGAGAGGGCCCCGCGCGAGCTCGTCCGGGCGCCCCTCGAACCGTATCCGTCCCTCCTCGATCACGGCAAGGCGCGAGCCCAGGGAGATCGCGGTCGTGGGATCGTGCGTGACAAGGAGGAGTGGGAGCCCCTCGTCCTCGATGACCTCGCGCACGAGCCGGATCAGAACGTCGCGGCTCTCGACGTCCAGCGCGCTCAGCGGCTCGTCCCAGAGCAGGAAACGGGGATGCCCCGCCAGGGCGCGAGCCATCGCCACGCGTTGCCGCTGCCCCGAGCTGAGTTCGTGCGGGTACCGCTGTGCGAGGCCGAGGAGGTCAAAGTGCTCCATCCAACGGCGAGCCTCCTTCCCCGCCTCCCTCACGCCGGCGATGTCGAGCGGATAACGGACGTTCCGCGCGACCCGTCGATCGGGGAAGAGCCCGAGGCCCGGAGGAACGAATCCGAATCTCCTCCGCTCCGGCGGCTCGCGATCCACCGGCGCCCCGTCCACCTCGACCGAACCCCGACGGAGGCCGAGGAAGCCCGCGACCGCGCGCACAAGCGTGGTCTTGCCCGCGCCGGTCGGACCGAGCAGGATCGTCGCGGTCCCGCCCCGGATCGAGAGATCGATCGGTCCCAGGCGGAAACCGCCCCGGTCAAGGGCGAGGTCCCGGATCTTGATTTCCGTCACGAGAGCCACCCTCCGTGCGGGGTGTACAGACCGGTGCGATCGAGGAGCCGGACCGCAAGAAAGATCGCGAGCGCGACCAGCACGAGAACGCAGCTGGCCGCGGCCGCGGGCTCAAGGCCCGCGGAGCTCTGGTAGAGGTCCCAGATGTACACCGAGGCGGGAGAGGTCGTCGGGCCGAACCAAGGGGCGCTCGGCGCGATCGAGTAGGCGAGGATCAGGAACCCGCCGATCTCGCTCACGCCGCGCGCCCACATCAGGAGGGCCCCGGTCGCGATCCCGCGCGCCGATTGCGGGAGGATGACGGTCGCGAACGCTTCGCCCGGACTCGCGCCCAGCGAGCGTGCGGAATCGACGACCTCGGGATCCACGGCCCCGAAGGCGAGTTGGCTCGATAGGACCACGTAGGAGGCGCCGACGTAGAGCATCACGAGGACGACACCCCAGATCGCGTCGAAGACCGGGAATCCCAGGCGGGCCGCGAACTGCCCCACCGGCCCATCCGGGGCGAAGAGGAGGAGTAGAGCGATCCCGACGACCAGGTGGGGGATCACGACCGGTATCAGCACGATCGACTCGACGAGGGTCCTCCCGCGGAATCGGTAGCGCGCCAGCAGGTAGCCCAACGGAACCCCGGTCAGCAGTCCGAGGCCGACGGCAATACCGGAGGCGAGCAGCGTGAAACGGATCGACGTGAGGAATCCCGCGTTCGACGCGGCCCCTACGAATCCGTCCCATCCGACGTAGAGGAAGAGGACGACGAGCGGAAGAACGAAGAGGGCGAGTAGCGACGCTCCGAGGAGGGCCGCGACGACCGGACCGACCGCTCCTCGTGGGCTCGGGTCTGTCATCGCGTCGCCGTTGCCTCCCTGCCTCTAGGAGATCAGGGCGGCGAGGTAGGAGGGAAGCGCGGGTAGCCCGCCCACCAGGTAGCTCGCCGATCCGTAGACCCAGACCGAAGGGGTTGGGACGAACCCGTCAGCCGCCCAAGAGCTCAGGGTCGAGTTCGACAGAAGCCACGCCGCGAAACCGTCGCCGAGCGCGGGGTCGGGTGCGTTCGACGGCACGGTCAACGCGAAGATTGCGGGAGCCCCGGCGACCACCTCGGCCCCCGTCCCCGATAGCACCGTCGTGCTCGCGCTGCCGTACGCCGCGACGTCGCCCGGGGACACCCCTCCGAGGTTGACGGAATCGTTCAGCGCGGTGTAGGTCAGCCCGTCCGCCTTCGCATACGACTCGTAGATGAGGTAGGCCTGCACGTAGTTCTCGGAGAGCGCGGAGGCCGCGTTGTTCTCCGTAACGTAGAGCGTGTTCGCGGTCGGCTCGGCGAAGCCGCCCATCGGCCCGGTGAAGAAGTGGTGATAGAAGGTTCCGTTAAGGCCGACGAGGGCATCCTCGAGCTCGATCGCGATCACCGCGTTCACCCCAAGGGGATCCGCGCTCGCATTGGCGACCCCCAGAGTGATACCGGGCGCGACGATCTTTTCGTACCAGTTCGCGGAGGTGACGCCCGAGAGGACGGAGGGGTTGTAGGCCAGAACCAGCGGGTCGCTCGCGAAAACGGCCTCGCCGGTTGCGTACGGCGAGGCGCTCGTCATGAGCGTTTCGGGGATCACGCGGTCGTCGGCCGAGACGAACAGGTCGTATGGGGATCTCGAACCGGCCGAGGCGATCGCGGTCGCTGCGGCGTCACTGCCTTCGTAAAGCTGCGCGGTCAGCGGCGAAGAGACCCCGGGGGTCCGATCGACGTAGTCGGAAACGAGCGAGGGAAGGAGCGGCGCCGGGCTCAGGCTACCGGCCGCGATCACTCCGAGCATCTCCGTCGAAGCATTCGAGCTCGCGGTGGCGTGCCCGTACCAGCCTGCGGCAAATCCGGCCCCAACGGCGATCCCCGCGACCGCAAGGACGGCGATCGTGCGAAGAACGGGACGCATCGATGTGGGATTGTCCCACATCCAGATGAAGGCTGCGGGGCCCCTAGTGCCGCGTCCACCAGCGGTGTGCGGGACGTGAGTTCGTCACGCAGTGGACCCGATTGAGCCTCCGGATGGTCAATCGGAGGTGCTCGTTCGCCTCCTCCCAACTCGTGTAGTTC
>JAKAPG010000069.1 GCA_021823085.1 Thermoplasmata archaeon
GCAGGACCGGTAGAACGAATAGCGTTCGAACTCGCGCAGCGAAGCACCGTGATCGTGGAGATCGTGGCCTTCGTAGAACCGAGCGACTTCGCGCACGCTCTCGCCGACCGGGTGGGTCATCAGGGTCGTCGGCGCCTCGCCCCACCCAACGCCCCCGTTCTGAGTGGTCACCCGGACCAGGATCACCGTGGAGCTCCACGGCGACGAACTCTCCCCGGCCGGCGCGGCAACCTCGATCGGCTCGACGCTCTGGATCTTCATGGACATTCGGGCTCGCATCGAACGAAGGGATTAGACGCTGACTCCGAGGCCGGGGCTACTGCGGCCCGAGTCGGCCGGGCCCCGGAGCTCAGATCGCGTTCACGGCGAAGCCGATGACGAACCCAACGAGGACTCCCGCGTAGACCAGCCGGTTGCGGGCGAGGGAGGCGGCCCGGTTCTCCAACGGGCGAAACGCGACCCGCAGCATCGGGAGGATCACGAAGACGATCGCTCCGATCGCGAGCGCGTCGAAGATGACCAGGAGCAGCGTGTTCGTCCAGAAGTAGCCTAGGGCTCCTCCGACGACCGTGGGAATTCCTCCCACGAGGAAGAGACCCACCATCAACGCGATGTTCCGGGGCGCGCCCGTCCCGAGAAACGGCGAGGCGATGGGGAACCCCTCCGTCATGTTCTGGAGAAAGAACCCCAGAAACACCACGGCGAGCACTCCGAGCGAACCGGCCGCCCAGTTTCCCCCAAAGACCAGTCCTTCGGTCAGGTTCTGCAGTCCGATCCCAAGGGCGATGATCATCGCGGTCCTCCGCGGCCCGTTCTCGGGACCCGTCGTCGCGTCGCTCGCACCGAGGAGGGAACCCCGGGGCAGGTTGTCGACGAAGTAGAGCCCGGCATAGGCGACCGTGAACGCGAGGGCAAAGGCGATCGCGTACCCCGGGTTCGCGACATAGCTGCCGCCCGGATAGATCAGTCCGGCAACGTCGCTGAAAACGTCCGCTGCGAGGAAAATCAGGATCCCGATCGCGGCCGCGTTCAACGCGACCGCCCACCTTCCTTGCGCCCGAGTGCTGTAAATGACGGGGAGTCCCAGAAAGATCGAGAACCCCATCACGACCGTCAGCAGGAGGAACACCGGGAAGTCGGAGGCGACCATGACGTATCCGACCCGGGCCGGGCTCTTAAATTCTGGGCGTGAACAGCGTGCCCGTAAGCATCACGGTGTGAACGCTGCACCCGAAGGAACCGGTAACGGCGCAGGGAGGATCGAGGGAGGGCAGCGCCCACCTTCGGTCACGTTCGAGGGCCGGCGAAGCGACGAACCGCCGCGTCGATATGGGGAGCGGGGCGCATCCCTTCCACGACCTCCACGATCTTGCCCTCGGCATCGAGAAGGAACGTCACCCGCTTCGCCATACCGAAGATCCCGAGGACCCCGTAGGCTCGAGCGACGGTCTTGTCGGCGTCCGACAGCATTGGAAAGTTCGCCCGGCAGCGGTCCGAGAACTCCTTCTGGCGATTCGTCGAGTCGACGCTGATTCCGACGACCGCCGCGCCGTGAGCCGTCAGATCGCTCTCGCGGGCGCGGAATCCCCGGGCCTCCCGGGTGCAACCCGGCGTCATCGCCCGCGGATAGAAGTACAGGACCACCGCTCGGCCCCGATAGTTCGCGAGAGACACCGGTCGCCCGTTCTGGTCGGGAAGGGTGAATCCCGGGGCCACGTCTCCGGGCTGCAGCATGCCGACCCCAATCACCGAGGGTAGTCAAGCATTCTCGTTGGTCCAAGGCATCCCCGACCGTAGCTCATCGACCCGCCGTAGCTCCTCGGGAGTGAGGGGTGGGGTTCCCTCCCAGCCCGCGAGTTCCTCGAACCTCTCGGGCGGAGGGAGCGGGACGAGCGCCGCATAGACACCGGGTCGCTCGATGGCCCACCGGATTGCGGCCTGCCCGAGGGTCCGCTTCCCGCGCACGGCCAGGAAGCCGAGCCGGAGCACGGGAGTCCAATTCTCCGACAGCGAGCGAACCGGGCGAGGTGGGCCGGTCACGGCGGTCCCAGGGGCGACACCTGTCGGCAGCGTGAGCCCCGCAAGGCGCCCGCCGGCCAGCACGTCCCGGGCCAAGCCGGGAAGCCCCTCCGGCAGCGGGTCGAGGGGCGTTTCCCGCATCATCAGCGACTGCACCCGGGTCACGAACATCGGCGACCCCGGGGACGAACTCATGACCTTCCAGTGCGCCGATCGAGTCCCCCATCCGCGGATGCGACCTCTCCGGACGAGCAACTGCAGAGCCTCGCGGAAGTCCCTGGCGAGATCCGGTCCGGCGTCGGCAGGATCCCACTCGATCCAGAGTTTGGGGCCCCGACCCGGTGATTCCCCTAGGGGGGGCAGGGTGGACTCGAGTCGTGCGGCCCGGGATTCTACGTCCGAACGAGGGGCCGTAGAGGGGTCGAGATCGCGTACCGAACGAGGCAGGATGAGGTGCCCGTCGAACGTGCGAAGGAGACCGGACTCCTGCAGCGCCCGCTCCGCGAGGATCCCGCCGGGTTCCCGCCAAGCGACCAGATTGATCCCTCGGTCCGCCGACCGGCGGAGCAAGATCTCGACCGAGCGCAGGTCCGACAGGTCCCGACGTCCGAGTTCCCACCCGAGGCCGGAGACCGAGTCGCCGGTGGAGGGCCAGATCCTCGACCGCATCGCCGGTCTTCCTTGACAGGACGAAGAGATTAGACGTCCGCCCCTCCGGCGTCGAGGCCGTTCCGTTAAGTCGGGGTGGGCGTTGAGCGGGCTGTGGCGGCCCAACGATCTCACCTCCCGCTCACCGAGCGGTTCCGGCCGGCCCGGCTCGAGGATCTCGTGGGCAACTCGCGCGCTCGCGCCGAGCTTCGTTCGTGGGGGGAGGGTTGGAAGGGCCGGTCCCCTCCCCAGCGGCGCGCCGCGATCTTGGTCGGGCCCCCGGGAGTCGGGAAGACGTCGAGCGCGCTGGCGCTCGCCGGTGAGCTCGGCTGGTCCGTCGTAGAGATGAACGCGTCCGATGCGCGGAACGCAGAATCGATCGGTCGGGTGGCCGGCCGGGCGTCGATGGCCCGTTCGTTCGGCGCGGACGGGCGTATGAGCGCCGACGACCGAACCCTCATCCTGCTGGACGAGGCGGATTGCCTCACCGGCCGTGTCGGTCCGCAGACCCGAGCCGGACCCAGCCCCGCCGGGTTCCGCGAATTCCTGCATGATCGCTACGCTACGGTGGCCTCGCTCAATGCGGCATGGGGGCTCGGTAGTGCCGGGATGCCCCCCGCGTTCGAGGCCTGGGAGTCGATACCGAAGTTTCCGGGCCGTCAACGATGGGCCTCCTTGCCGGCCTCTCAGGCGGACATCGCGGACTGGCGCGGTTCCGCGAGGAAGGTCGACCTCACCGATCGAGGGGGTCTCGGAGCCATCGCCCAGATCGTGAAGGAGACCCGGCAGCCGCTCGTACTGACGGTCAATGATGATCGAACGCTTCTCCGATACTCGCCGATCTTTCGCACCAACGCGCTCCGGGTCCGGTTCCTACCGATCGCGGACTCCGAGGTTCGTCAGCTTTTGACACGGATCGCGCGTCACGCAGGATTGTCGATCGATGTCCGGGCCATTCAAGCCATCGTCGCCCGCGTTCACGGCGACCTGCGCGCGGCGCTGAACGATCTGGATGCGATCTGGCCACTCCCGCCGGGGCCTGCCCAGATCTCGGTTCTCGGTCCGCGCGACGTCAGTACGGATATCGCCGAGCTGACGGGAGAGGCACTCGGCATGGCCCGCTTCTACCGAAACGTGGAGATCCAGAGCCGGATCGACGCAACCCCGGATGAGCTCGAGCCATGGATCGAGGAGAATCTTCCCCGCGCCGCGATCGACGCCGAGCATCGAGCGGCGGGCTTTGACGAACTCGCCTACGCCGACCTCCTGCTGGCTCGAGCCCGCCGTCATCGGGTCTACGGCCTTTGGAGCTCGGCCTCCGAGATCATGACCGGTGGAGTCGGCCTCGCCGTGCGCGATCGCCCGTTCCGGCCCGTCGAGAGCGCCTTCCCCCAGTTTCTCGGAGAGATGGGGCGTTCGAAATCCGCCCGGACCTTGCGGGAGGCGATCCTCGGAAAACTCGCCCCCCGGGCCCACCTCTCGCGAGAGAAGCTGCGAGAGGGGGCCATCCACTTCTACGAAGGGGCCTTCCAACGCGGGATCTCCCCGGCGGAATCCGACGTCGGGTGGCGCAACCTCGCGCGAGCCGTCATTCGAGACGCGGAGCTCGCTCCCGAGGAGGTAGCCTTCCTTGCTGGCGTGGAACCGGATTCCCCGAGCGTGGACCGTCTCTACACGGCCCCCGAGTCGAACGAGGGGGCGAACGGGTCCACCGTTCTTCCGCCGCCGGGTCGCTCGTCGGCGTCTCAACATCGCCTCTCGGAGTTCGAATGAGCGGCGCGACCATGCCCGCAACATCGGTCCCCGGTCGGCCGAAGGCCGTGGTGTCGTGGAGCAGCGGAAAGGACTCGGCGTTCGCGCTCTACGAGGTTCGGCGCGCGGCCCAACTCGACGTGATCGGCCTCCTGACGACGATTACCGATCGTTTCCAGAGAGTCTCCATGCACGGGGTCCGCGAATCCGTCCTCGAGGCCCAGGCGGTCGCCGCCGGTCTCCCCCTGTATCGGGTGTCGATACCGTCTCCGTGTCCGAACGACGTTTACGAAGCGAAGATGGGAGCGATGGTCCAGCGTCTGCGTGTCGACGGGGTCACGCACTTCGTCTTCGGTGACCTCTACCTCGAGGACATCCGGCGCTACCGCGAGACCCGGCTCGCCGGCACGGGCCTCACCCCGGTGTTCCCGCTCTGGGGCCGGCCGACGGGCGAGCTCGCTCGGACGATGATCCGGGCCGGACTGCGCGCAACCCTGGTCGCGATCGATCCTCGAAAGCTTCCTGCGAAATTTGCGGGCCGCGCGTTTGATGAATCGCTTCTCGCCGATCTTCCCCCGGGAGCCGATCCCTGCGGCGAGAACGGTGAGTACCACACCTGCGTCACGGCAGGGCCGATGTTCGCCGCTCCGCTCCGCGTGCACGGCGGACCCGTCGTCGAGCGCGATGGCTTCGTGTTCGCGGACGTGATCCCCGACGACGACGGTCCCTCGCGCGACTAGGCGAGCCGCGCGTTCACGGAGACCACGACGTTGCCCTTGAGCGCCTGGGAGACCGGGCAGCCCTCGCTCGCGGCCTTGGCCGCGACCCGGAACTGCTCCGGCGTGATCCCCGGAACATGCCCGACGACGGTCAGCTCCATCGTTGTGATCCTCCAGCCCTCGCCGACCTTGTCGAACGTCGCGACCGCCGTGACTTCGAGCTTCTGCGGGGGGTGCTGTTGCCGTCCCAGGCCCGCCGAGAGGGCCATCGAAAAGCAGGAAGCGTGAGCCGCGGCGAGCAGCTCCTCCGGGCTCGTCTGGGTTCCTTGCTGCTCCGTTCGCGCGGCCCAGCTTACCTTCAACTCCGGTAGCGCTCCGGGCGCCCCGTGCACCGTTCCGTGACCCTTGATGAGATCCCCTTCCCATGCCGCTTGGGCTGTGCGCTTCGCTGCCATATCGAGTGGAGACCGGCGACCGATTTAAGATGACCCGGGATGCGCCCCTTGAGCGGAGGCACAACGCCTTTAGTGCCGTGCGGCGGTGCGCGCGCGTCGGTGGAGACATCCGTTCGAGACCGACGTACGATGTCACAGACCTACAGCCCTCGCGCGCTTCGCGCGAGTTGGGACCGACAGCAAAATTACCTCGTCGTCGGAAGGGAGGCCCGCTTCGAAGCCCTTGTGACGATCCTCAAGGTCGGAACTCACGTGCACCCACGGATCCTGGACTTGGGTTGCGGCACGGGGGCGTTCTCGGAGCGCATCTTACGAGAGATCCCGAGCGCGCGGATCTGGGCGTTGGACTACGACCCCGTCCTCCTTCGGATCGCCCGCGACGGCCTGCCCGCGCCGAAGGACCGGCTCCGTTGGATCGACGCGGACCTGCGGAGCCCGTCGTGGACCCGCTCCCTCCCGCGAGGGAAGTGGGACGCGATCGTCTCGACCACGGCCCTCCACTGGCTCGAACCCGGGCCTCTCGCGCGCGTCTATCGTAGCGCGGCCCGCCTCCTGCGGCCCGGTGGCCTCTTCCTCAACGGGGACCATCTCCCGTTCGATCCCCCGAACCCGCAACTGACCCGCCTTCTGCGCAGGTTGCGCCGGCTGCGACGGGCGAGAGAACCCCCTCGCGGAGCTCTGAACTGGGAGGAATGGTGGGCGAAGACCCGTCGCGTGGCTGAGCTGGCCGACGAATTTGCGGAGCGGGATCGTCGCTACCCGCACGAGCACGCAGACGAGAACGTCCAGCCGGTCTCCTGGCACCTGCGGGCCCTACGCGCGAGCGGATTCCGAGAGACGACCACGATCTGGCAGCACTTCGCGAACCGCGTGGTGCTTGCGATCCGGTGAGTCCCCGGGGAAGCATTATCTCCGCAGGGTCTGCTCGGTCCCCCCAGGGGGCGCCTCGGTGAGCGATCTCACCTACTACCTGATCGCGGCGGTGACCATCTTCGCGGTCGTCGACCCGATCGGGACCCTTCCGTTCTTCTCCGCGTTCACCGTCGGTTTCAGCCCGTCCGACCGCCGCGTCGTCCTAGAGCGATCCGTCGTGATCTTCACGACGATCCTGGTTGCGTTCGCGCTGGTCGGCCGGTTCCTGTTCGCCGCCTTCGGGTTCACGCTCTCCGCCTTCGAGATTGCGGGCGGCATCCTGCTGTTCATCGTCGCCTACGATATGCTCCGAGGGGAGATCGGTCCGACGAAGCTCACCGCCACGGACCGGGATGAGGCGATCCAACGGCGCGACGAGATCTCGGTGTTCCCGCTTGCGGTCCCGCTCCTGGCGGGCCCGGGGGCGATCTCGACCGTGATGATCTACGCAGGAGGTTCCAGCGCAGGTCTCACGGGGGTGCTGGCCGCGGTCGTCGGGGCACTCGCCACGGGTGCGGCCACGTTCGTCATCTTTCGGCTCGGCCAGCGGATCCTCGATTCGCTGGGCCGCGTGGGCGTGATGGCGCTGACCCGCGTGTTGGGACTGTTGCTCGCGGCCGTCGCCGTCCAGTTCGTGATCACCGGGATCTTGGGCGTCCGCGGGTAGGCGAGGAAGGACGAGCGCGTACGCGGCCGCCCGGCGACCCGACCGGCCTTTGGGGCGTCCTCCTCGCGGGTGCCGCGAGACGCCCACGAACTCGATCGAGCAGGAGCGCGTTCGGCGTCCGAGGGTTGCGATCGGCCGCCCAGACCTTCTCTCCCGCCCGGATCGCCACCGGCAGGTCGTTCTCGCTCGGTGGAAACCCGCACTCGAACGCATCGGTGTACGCGCAGTACGGGTTGAAGGCCCGATTGAAGTCGAGGTCGTACTCATCCCGTTCGTTCAGGTCGAGAGTGAGGTAGCGCCCCGGTCCGTAGGTCTCCTTCCCGCTCGACGAGTCGCGGAAGGGGACGAAGACCGAAGTGCCGACCCCCTCCCCCGCGTGGTAGACCCGCAGACGGCAGGGGCGCGAGCCGACTTCGAACACCAGATCGCCGACGTAGCGCATCACTGCTTGTCCATCCCGGTTTGTCCGAAGGTAGGCCTCTTCGGGAGATCCTCGACGCTCTAGGCGAGCCGCGACGCGAAGGCGGGGGTCCGGGGGGAAGTACTTCAGCGGATGGAACGGGATCCGCTCCGCGACGAAGGGTGACTCGGGGTGACGCGCCATGAAGTCGTCCTTCATCGCCCGTTCGTGCACGAGCTCGCGACGCCATTCACGCTCGTCGGTCATCCGCGTTCCGACCCAGTCCAAGACTTAAGAGCTCTTCCGCGGCCGGGGGTTTGGAACCGAACCCCGGCCGTACCCGCGAACCCCGATTACGGACGAGGTTTCGTGCCGACCCTCGGTGCCCAGAAAGCCGGCGAAGCTACGGCTCGGTCCCGGACGACCTCGCTCGCGCCGAAGGTCCGAGGGAGTGCCCGCACGTGTTCACATGTAGCCGAACTGCCGCTTGGCGAAGTCGCTCATCCGCTCGGGGGTCCATGGGGGATCCCAGACCATCTCGACGGTGGCGGATTGCACCCTCGGGACCTTCTCGATCGCGGTCTTGATCTCCTCGGCGAGGATCCCGGCAACGGGGCACCCCGGTGCGGTGAGGGTCATCCGAAGGGTGACGTTATCCCCATTCCAGTCGAAGCCGTAGATGAGTCCGAGATCGA
>JAKAPG010000070.1 GCA_021823085.1 Thermoplasmata archaeon
TTCCCGCGAGCCGGCGCGCGAGCAGCGCGGCGACCTACCTCTTCGGATCCTAGAGTAGGTCCGCCAGCGTGCCCGTCCCCAGCTGTCCGCGGGCGGCCCCCTCGGCCCCTGTGAGCGACAGCGGTCCCTCGCACGGAACGCAGAATTCGCGTCTGGGCCGTTGGAGGTTGAGCAGCGACCACCGGTGCGAGGGAGCCTCCGCCCGAGCGTCTGTGACTTCCCTACCTCGACTCCGTGCGCCCGTGCGAGTGCGTTCTCGATCCCCGTCCCGGGGAGATGCACGCAGGTCTTCGCCATCCGAGAGCGCGCCTCCCAGCCGAAGAACTCATCGACGCCGGAGGTAGAAGATCTGCCGATCCTGTGCGATCTCAGGTGCGCGGGAGTGTCGAAAGTTGTGAGGATTGGCCGGTCTCTCGAAGTCGGCCCGCGGTTCGGGTTCGGCTTCTCCGCCCGATTCCTCGCGGGGCGCACCCCGACGTCGCCGCGGAGGTGATTCTTGAGCCACATCAGCAAGTTCGGAACCGCCGCCTCATACGGACGGACGGTCCGACACCCCCGTCTCTCCCGTGAGGAAGAGGAGAGGGATTCCTCCGTACTCGGTGCGCTCCGCGTCTCCGACCCGCAGCGCCGCGCCTCTCCGACGCGTGTAGCGCTTTCGTAGAGTGTCCAAACGAGTGCCTTGTCGCGAACGAAGGTCAAAGACGGCATCCGCCATGCGGCCCACCTCCTCCGGTGTGAGTACGTCTGAGCGGTCGATGTGATTCGCGTTTCTCGGCGACACCGCGATCTTGGACCTGCTCGGACGCTCCTTGCCGACTCGTTCACATCTCCAGTTCCGGAACGAGTCGGGGACCGATCGCGCGGTGAGAATCGCCCAGACCTCGGCGTCGCGGTACGCGCGGAGAGATCGGGTCGGCGTCTCGCGCGTCGGAGTCAGCATCGCCTCTCCCAGCTTGATCCACGCCACTCTGAGCTTGTCGAGATAAGCCAGGCGCCGCGAGGCAGGGACGGCCGCTCCCCGCTCCGGAACGAAGTCCGTGATCGCCCTCGCCGCTGGCGGGGCAACCCTTCCTCACCGGACCGAGGGCGCTCCGTAGAGCGCACGATTTGGCGGGCGACTTGGTGGATGTCCGGGAGTTCGCGGGCGCCCTTCGGGCGCGTCCGCTTCCCTATGGGTATCATGGGCACGAACCTCGGGAAGACAGCCACTGGAGGGACTTGAACCCCCGACCTGCTGATTACGAATCAGCCGCTCTGCCAGCTGAGCTACAGTGGCGTAACCGAGGGTCGATGGGACCCCAACTATAATGGTGGCGGGAGAGCGCTCGTGCGCTACGTCTCGTGAGGGGTCGCAGTTGCGGTCTCTCCAATGCTGCGCAGCCGCGCGGAGGCCCGGTGGCGTTCGAGCCAATGTGCGACCGCGGGGGGGACGAGATCGTCGACGGCGTCTCCTCGCCGGAGGGCCGCGCGGATCTTCGAGCCCTCCCAGCGGTCCCGCTCGAAGAGAGGAGGGGACTCGACCGGATGGCCGGTCGCCTCGAACAGCGTCCGCGTGAGAGGGTTGTTTGTGTACACTCGCGCGAACGGCGGCAGGATCCCCTCGAGGTAGCGGACCCACAGAAAGTGACGGTGGATGTCCGGGATGGGGATCGGGACGATGTCCGACAGGTGAGCTTCCTTCAGCGAGAGCTCGATCATGTCGAACCGTTCGCCCGCCGTGAACGGGTTCTCGGGGGTGTAGGACTCCTGGGCGCTGCCGATCCCGATGAGGATCTCTTCCGACGGACGCCCACGGCGGATCGCGCGCAGGGTCTCCAGATGGCCGCGATGGAACGGCTGGAACCGGCCCACGAAGAGCCCGCGGGGAGTTTCCTCGATCATTCCGGACCGAGGTCATCGACGTCGTCCAGGAACTCGTCGATCTCGGGGCACCGCGGGGTCAGGTAGTGACGGCAGTGCACGCATCGACGGTCGTTCGCCGTCGAGCGGAGTTGCGCGTTGAACTCGTAGCAGGGTCGGTTGACGAACGGGTCCGTGTTGGGTCCTTCGCCCAGCTTCTCGAGGATCGGCACCAGCGGACGAACCGCGGCCCGATGTCGGTGAGCGGGAGGTTGGAACGACCCTTTCATGAACCGCCCGGAGCCGGCCGGCTCGGCGGGGGGCCGTTCCCCGAAGCGGCGTCGTCGATCGAGGTCCGAGCGGTCGCGTGGACCATCGCGCTCAGCCGTTCGAGCAGGCTTTCCTTCTGCGTTCCCTGGCCGACCAGCGCGTACTTGAGCACATCGCGCAGCGTGCTGACCGGGATGATCTCGATCTGGCCGCGGTAGCGCTGCTCGAGGACCATGTCGCTCATGTTGTCCTCGGGAATGAGCACCCGCTTGATCCCGGAGTCCGCCGCGGCCTCGACCTTCGCGGTGACTCCGCCGACCGGGAGCACGTTGCCCCGGACGCTGAGCGAGCCGGTCATCGCGACCGATTGATCGACCGGGACCCCTTCGAGGGCACTGATGACCGCGGTGGCGATCGAGACGCTCGCCGAGTCCCCCTCGACGCCGTCCGAGGTGCCGACGAACTGGATGTGGATATCGTAATGGGAGATGTCCGCGCCCGTGTACTTCTTGATCAGGGCGCTGACGTTCTGGACCGCCTCCTTGGCGATCTCTCCGAGCTTTCCGGTCGCGACGACGACCCCGCCATCGCGCGTCTGGGCCGGTGTGACCTCGGCCACGATCGGGAGGACGATGCCCGAGAACTCGGCCATGCCGCTCTGCGCGTTGATCGCAGCCAGGCCGTTGACCGCACCGACCGCGGCTCCCTCGACGGAGAACATTCGGTAGTCGCGGCGGCGTTCGATGTAGCGATCGGCGATCTGCTGCTCGAGCGAGCGGCTCGCGCGCTTCGCCTTGACGACGTGCTCCGCGCGCACGGTGGCCGCGCCATCGGAGTTCGCAATGTCCCCCGCGACCCGGATGAGGCCCCCGAGCTCCCGCAGACGCAGTGTGAGCCGTCCCGAGCGGCCCGCGCGACGCTGGGCCTCGCGGATCACTTCCGTGACCGCAGCCATGTCGAAGTGCGAGATCTTCTTGTCCTTCGTGACCTCCTGCGCGACGAACCGGACGAGCTTCATTCGGTTCTCGGGCGTGTCGGGCATGGTGGTCTTGACGTAGAGCTCGTACCCGTAGCCCCGGATCCGGGAGCGGAGCGCCGGGTGCATCGCTTGGATGCTGTCGACGTTGCCGGCGGCCACGAGGACGAAGTCGGCGGGAACCGGCTCGGTCTTGACCATCGCGCCCGCCGAACGCTCGGATTGACCGACGATCGGGAACTTGTGCTCCTGCAGAGCGGTCAGCAGCGAGTGCTGGCTCTCGATCTTGAGCAGGTTGATCTCGTCGATGAAGAGCACCCCGCCGTTCGCCCGGTGGATCGCCCCGATCTCGACGCGTTCGTGCGGCGGCGTCTCGAGGCCCCCGGATTGGAACGGATCGTGCTTCACGTCCCCGAGGAGGGCTCCCGCGTGGGCGCCGGTCGCGTCAATGAACGGGGGTTTCTCGTCCGGCGTGTGCGAGACGAGCAGCTTCGCGACCTGGGCGCCGGGGTCGGACCGGTTGCCCGAGAACCGTATGAGCAGATAGAGCACGACCACGAAGATGAACCCGAGAAGAACCGCGGTGAGGTCGTGAGTGATGTAGGTGTAGTAGATCGCGAGGCCGAGGATCAGGATCGAGACGACCACGAACAGGATCGTGCGCTGCTCCTTGCGCTGGGCCGCCTCGAGCTTCTGGGCGGCGACGATCTCCCTTCCCTTCCCCGACGGCACGACCCGGATTTTCGGTTCGTTCGGGTCCTCCGCGTTCGGGTAGGCAAGGATGTCCTGAAGCTGCTCCTTGGGAAGGAAGTCGACCATGGCCCGGGCAATCATGCTCTTTCCCGTGCCGGGCTCGCCGATCAGGATCATGTGTCGTCGCTGCGTGGCCGCCTTCTTGGCCACCTCGACGGCGTCGTCCTGTCCGATGACCTGATCGAGCAGTCTCGGAGGGACCTCGACCTGCGATGTGTTCGCGTAGGGAAGCGTCCGCCCCCACTCATCCAGATCGCTCGGGGGCGAGCCGGAGGTGGCGTCAGCCTCCCCTCCGCTACGCTCGGACGGTGTTCCCGTATCTCCCCCTGAAACGGCGCGGCCTCTCGTTGCTGACCGATCCGTTATAAAACAAACTCGTCTCGCTATAAATGCTTTGACCAACTCCGGCGCAATCTTCGCTCTCCGGACCACGTCTTCCCGTTATCTAGCCGGCCCGGCTCGGCACGAATCGATGGCGGCCGCCACGCTTCGCCTCGACGGGAAAGCGATCGCGGAGGCGAGGAACCGTGAGCACGCCGCTCGCCTCGTCCGTTCGGCTCCCAGGGGTCGGCCTCCGATGCTCGCGGCCGTTCACCTCCCCGCGGAAGGCCCGTTCGAGCTGTACCGTCGGCGCCAGCAGAAGTCGGCCGAGGCGCTCGGGATTCGGTTCCGTGACGAGCCCCTGACCGGCGCGCGCGGCGATCCGGAGCTCTATGAGAGGGTACGCGCGCTGGCCGCGGATCCCACGGTCCACGCAGTGATCATCGAGCATCCCCTTCCCCCACCCTACGACTTTCATCGCGCCGTCGACGAACTCCCGCTCGAGAAGGACGTCGATGGCCTCTCTACGGCGAGCCTGGGTCGCTTGGTCTCGAGCCGAGCCGTCCACGTTCCCGCCGTGGCGCGGGCGGCACTGCGGATCGCTCGTCACTACGAACTCGTTCCTCCCGGAGAACGCGTCGCCGTCATCGGGCGGAGCGAGACGGTCGGGCTGCCCCTGGCCTATCTGTTGCTCGAGCGCGGGGTTGACGCTACGGTCACGATCGCGCATTCCAAGACGACGGACCTCGCCGGCGCGCTGGCCGGAGCCCGGACGATCTTCAGCTGCGTGGGTCGTCCGAGGCTCCTCGATCGGTCGAACGTTCCGAAGGGCGCGGCCGTGATCGATGTGGGTCTCTCCTCGATTCCAGATCCGACCCGACCGGGCAAGTCCGTCGCCGTCGGGGACGCGGACGCCGCGGCGCTCGAGGGCTGGGTGCGGGCGATCACGCCGATCCCGGGCGGTGTCGGGCCCGTGACGGTCGCCGAGCTGATGGGAAACGTGGTCGATGCCTGGGCGCGTCAGGAGGGCGTACGATGACGCCGGTCCCCCCTCCGCCTCCCCCGCTTCCGGCTTTGGTCTGCCGCGACTGCCCGATGTGGTACGGCGCGGAGGACGAGGGATGGGGGCCGTGCTCGATCAAGCACCGACGAGGCGACCTCCGCTACCTGACGTGGGGCGGCCACGTCTGTGACGAGGGTTACGTTCCGCCGAAGGCGGGGAAGGCGGCCCGATTCACCGGCTCGCGCTCGACCTCCAGAGCGTCCGCGGTCGGGTACTCCTCGACCACGAAGGCCGGCGCGCGCAAGCGGGTCGCGACGCGCCGCAGATCCGTTTCCGAGAGCTCGACCCGGCGCCGTTCGAAGTCGACCCGGTAGGTCTCGCGGGCCAGGCCCGCCAGCGTGGCGACGCGCTCGGCGAGGCGTGCGACGTTCTCGCGCTTCGGCGTCTCCACGATGCCGTAGATCACCGTGCCGTCCTCGGTGCGGGAGGCGAACCCGGGAGCGGTGCGCTCCGCGCGTCGGATCAATCGCTGCCGCAGCTGCACGGAGTCCTTGAACCGAGAGCTGCAGTAGTGGACCGGGACCTTGAGTCCGGGGGTACGCACCACCCGGCGAGCGACGGCGCGGCTCCCGTGAACCCCCCAGCCGTTCCGCACGTCGAGCCGGTAGCCCCGCTCGTGCATCTTCGTCTCGTTCGTTTCCGAGAACTCGAGCTCATTCAGGTTGACGAAGTCCACGCCGATCCGATCGAGCGTGCGCACGAGCCGCACCAGCTCGGTCTCCTTCTCGGGAAGGACCGGCACCTCCACGCCGCGACGGATCCCCCAGGCGGGGGCCTCCTCGAGGACGCGGCGATAAGCCGCTCCCGGACCGTCGAGCGAGCCCCACAGGTAGTGCGGGATGTGGAGGCGAACCTCATCGAGCCCCGCGCGGGCCAATCGCCGAAGCTTTTCGGGGTTCGGTTCGTGAGTGTACAGGTGGATGTTGTGCTCGGGACCGAACTCGTGCTTGAGCAGCCGTACGTAGTGCTCGACCCGATCGATCGCACCGAGCGGATCCCCGCCGGTGATCCCCGTCCCGCTCGCGCTGATCGCACGCGCCTCTGCGAGGACATCTTCGTCGCTCCGCACGGGCCGCTCGTTCGCGTACGTGACGTCCTTCTGGTTCCGGACCGGAGAGACCGGACAGTAAAAGCAGCGGAACCGGCAGATCCCGGTGACAAAGAGCACCATCTTGCGCCCCTCGGCGCACTGCACGCATGCCGGGCTCAGCTCGCCCCGATGGCTCGAGGCCATCGGGAGGCGGAAGACCGTGTCGCTCTCCATCGGGCCGCGTCGAGGAGAGGAGGGGGATGACGGTTTCGCTGTGCGGATGGCGTCGAAGCGCGTAGAACCCCGATAGCTGGTGGCGCCATCGTCATCGGCCCCCGGCGGCTTCAAATCCCCGGCCGGACTGGCACGGCCCGGCGAAGGGAGAGTATCGGCGATGGAGATGCAACCCGGACAGATGGCGTACGACCGGGCCAGCACCGTATTCTCCCCGGACGGGCGCCTCTTCCAGGTCGAGTATGCCCTGCAGGCGATCCAAATGGGAGGGACCGCGGTCGCCGTCACCTACGAGGGCGGGATCATCTTCGTCGCCTATCGGAACCTGCCCGTGAGCTCGCTCGCGGAGGCAGGGTCGATCGAGAAGAGCTTCGCGATCGACTTGGGACTCGGCTGCGTCACGGCCGGGCTCATCGCCGACTCACGCGTCCTGGTCGAGTACCTCCGTGTGGAGGCGCAGCGACACCGGATCCTCTACAACGAGGTCGCTCCCTACACGCTGCTCGGCAACGGCCTCGGGACCCTCCTCCAGCAGTACACCCAGTACGGCGGAACCCGTCCGTTCGCGGTCTCGCTCCTCCTCGGCGGGTTCACGGACGGGGTTGCCGGCCTCATCGAGCTCGACCCAAGCGGGGCGACGATCGGCTGGAAGGCCTATGCGATCGGCCGGAACCGGCGCGCGGTCGCCGACTTCCTCGAAGAGAAGATCCCGGACCCGCGCACCGAGGAGACCGCGTTCCAGCTCGCGGTCCAGGCGGTCGCTGAGGGCTCTCCCACTCCCTTTCCGCCCGAGGCGCTCGACGTCGCCGTCCTCGAGCCGAACACCGAGCTTCGCCGGCTGTCGGCGACCGAGATCGCGCGCCGGGTCGCCGGGATGCCGTTCATCGGCTCGCCGAACCGGACCGGCGGCAAGTCGAACGGGAAGCCGTAGGCCTACGAGGACGTCTCCGATCGCTTGTCCCGCCCCCGATGGGTCGGGGCCGCCGCGCTTTCCATCTCGTCCCTCAGGCGGATCCGTCGCCGCGTTCGATGGTAGGTGATCGCGAATCGGTGCGCCTCGTCACGCACCGCTCGCAGCAACAGCATCGGGGGCGAGTTGGGGTTGGGCGTGCGCGGATCCCGGCGATCGGGAACGTAGACCTCCTCCTCGCGCTTCGCGAGCCCGATCGTCGGGAACCTCTCGGCGATCCCCAGCGCCGCGAGGCTCGAGAGCGCGCTGCCGAGCTGGCCCGGTCCCCCGTCGATGAGCAACAGGTCCGGCAGGACCTCCTCCTCCGCGAGGCGTCGGGCGTATCTCCGCCGGACGACCTCGGCGACCATCGCAAAGTCGTTCGTTCCCTCGACCGACCGGATCCGGTAGCGGCGGTACTCCGACTTCTTCGGAGCCCCGTTCTCGAAGACGACGACCGAGCCCACGGCCTCGTAGCCCTGAAAGATCGAGATGTCAATCCCTTCGATCCTCCGGGGAAGGGTCGGGAGCTCGAACAGGTTCTGGAGGGCGACCAGGACCTCCCGCGGGGCCGCTCGAGGTTCGACGTGCGTGAGGCTCGAGCGGGCGAGGCTGACGGCGAGCCGGGCCAGCGAGGCATAGCGGCCCGTGGGCCGGAACTGGACCTCAACCCCGCGCGTGCCGAACAGCTCGTCCAGGGCCGTGTCGATCCCGGCGGGGCGCACGCCGGCGATGCAGATGCGCTGCGGGAGCTCGATCCGGTTGCCGTAGTACTGCGCGAGGAACTGGCGCAA
>JAKAPG010000071.1 GCA_021823085.1 Thermoplasmata archaeon
GAAAAGGACCTCTTCGTGGCGTTCGGCGACTTCTCCCAGGGAGCGTCGTTGCGCCTGCTCAATCTTGCGAAGGCGCAGGAGGCGGTGGTCGCGAGCGACGACGATGCGCGCAACGTCATGACCGCGCTGATCCTGAAGGAGGTCGCCCCCCACCTGCGCGTCGTGGTCTCCGTCATGCGCGAGGAGCTCCGGGAGACCCTGCACGCCGCCGGCGTCACCTACGTGATCTCGCCGGCCGAGCTCGGCGGGCGGATGGTCGCGGCCGCCGCAATCCAGCCGGAGGTCGCCCAGACGTTCGACGACCTCACCACCACCTCGTTTCACTACAGCCTGGACGAATACCCCCTCGTTCGTCCGAACCCGCTGGTCGGCCTCGAGTTCGATGCCGCGGCGCAGGAACTGCGTTCGCGGACCGGAGCCACGCTTGTCGGCCTTGCCCGCCCGAGGGCGCGGTCCGGCGGAAGGCCCGCGTACGAGGTCGCGCTCAGCCCGCCCGCCGGCACCCGGCTCGACGAGGGGGGGTTCGCGTTGGTGCTCTCTTCGAAAGCGGGCATCGGCGCGCTACGGACCTGGATGAAGGTCCCGCCGGGTCGACCCCCGTCGGTGATGGCGCCTTCGACGGCCGCGGGCTCGGACGCTGCGAACTCCTGAGCCGGCTTCCCCGCGGGGAGCGGGTCAGGTCCCAAGGTCTCCGAGGAGCGGAGAGCCCTTGGGCGAACCGAGCCCGCAGCACGGATTCCATCCGGGCCCGGTCGAGTAGCCGTCGTTGTTTCCGTTGGCGATCTCGCGGAAGAGAACCGAAAGTTCGATCCTCTCTCCACCCAGTCCACCGCCTCGACCGGACGGAGGCGGGTGACGGCGAGTCGCCGGCCCCGGCGCGCCGATGGGGGCTTCCGGGTCGGACGTACGATCCTGCATGGGCGTCCTTCTGTCTGTTTGATTCGGCTCCGCGTAGAAGGGCCGAAGGCCGCATACCTTCTTGCGCGACCGGACGGGCCCGGACGATTATGGCCCGTACTCGGAGCGGTCGGCGATGTGGAGCGGGCGCTCTCCGCGGAAGAAGCGGGCGAGGTTCTCCAGCGCCACGTCGAGTACGTAGGGCAGGACTCCCGGCCCATAGCCGGCCGAGTGAGGGGTGGCGACCACGTTCGGCAGCGAGGCGAACGGGAACCTTGACCGGAGGGTTCCGTCGGTGAAGTCTTCGTTCCACCATACGTCCAGGGCCGCGCGGAAGTCGGGATGAGCGACCAGGTGGCGGTAGAGCGCCTCTTCCTGCACCACCGCAGCGCGCCCGACGTTGACGTAGATCGCGTCGGGCTTCATCGCCTCGAGCTCGGCCGTTCCGATGGACCCTCGGGTCGATCGGGTCAGGGGACGGGCGTCGAAGACGACGTCCCCGGCTGCGACGGCCGTCCTTAGCTCGCTCGAGGCGAACATCCGTTCCGCCCCCGGTCCGGCTCGGCCGGACCGGTTCAGGCCGAGAACCTGCGCGTGGAACCCCGCAAGGCGCTCCGAGATCGCGCGGCCGATCGCTCCGTAGCCGAGGATCACCGCCGTTCGGTCGAAGAGGAGTCGGTGCTCGGGCGCCGGCCGAAGGCGACCGGCGATCACCTGGGCGTGGGCCGCGATCAGCGAGCGGCTGGCCGCCAGGGCGAGAGCCAGGGCATGTTCGGCGACGAAGGGCGCGTAAGCGCCCACGTTGCCGGCAACCTCAGCGGAGCGGGGCAGCTCGTCGAGTCGGGTGCCGTCCAGGCCCGCGTAAAGCGACTGAACGAACGAGAGCCGGGGGAGTTCGTAAGGGTCGAAGCGGCCCGACGCGGGCCGTTGGGGTCCGAGCAGAACCGCTTCGACCGATCCCCACCGATCCGGACGGCTCGAGACGAGGTAGGCCCACGGAACCCCGGGGAGCCGCCGTTCCACGGCCGCATCGGTCGCAGGATCCGGTCGAGTCGCTACGAGCAGACGGGGGAGTTCGCGGTCCATCGGTGCGTGAGGACGAGCTTCTGCTTGGATGTTCGCATTCGGCCCCGGGAGAGGGGTCTACTTTCTCCCCTTGCGACGAGATCGAGTTCGACGGGGGGCTCTCGTCCGTCGGCGCGCGACCGGTTCTTTCGCCGGCGCCGTTCCGAAGAACTCGAGCCAGATGCCGTCCGGATCCCGGACGTACGCGATCCGCTGCCGGCCTTCGTCGAAGGTGAGGCGGAGCGGGATGTGACGGCGGCGCAGGAGGGAGAGCCAGCGAGCTAGGTCCGGCACGTAGAACCCGATGTGGTCCAACTCCGTTCCCGGACGGATCGGCTCGTAGTATGGGTTCGAGCGGGGGTAGTAGTTGAGCTCGAGGCGGTGCGCGTACCCCGGATAGACGAGGTGAACATAGACACCTCCGTGCTCCATCTTGCCCCGGAACTTCTCGCGAAAGCCCAGCGATCGGTAGAAGCGCAGCGATCTCGGGATGTCACGGACGCGGATGCCTGTGTAGAGCAGCTGCGGTCCGCCTCGGGCGGGGGCCATCGCGAGCGGAGCTCGAACGGTAGGATAAGAGTCGCGGTGCGTACGGTCCGGCACCCGATGCGGATGGGCGAGGCGCTACGGCCGGGGGGCGGTTCGGGAGGGGGGCGTACCCTCGTGCGCGGGGATCCCGACGAACTCTTCGGTCCACTTCGCCGCGAGCATGTCGCGGCGCGGCCGGTAGACCCGGGAGTAGAAGCCACTCCGCGAGGCCAGGGTCGCTTCGTCGAAGGCCCTCACCACCTCCTCGGCTTCCTTCCATGCGGAACGGAAGTTCCGCTCGCTCCCGAAGCGGGCCGCGATCTGTCGGTCGAAATCCGCCTTCGATTGGACCTCTCCCCCAATCGCGAAGCGCAGCTCCGAGCTCGCCGGATCGCGATAGGCCATCTCGTCCCCGAGGAGGTACGTCGGCGCGCGCTCCCTCGCCGACGGGGCTTCTCGGGTCACCGGCTCGCCCGTGGCCCGACCCGCGCGTTGTTTTGCCATCGCATAGAAGATTGCGCGGTTCAGGCCCCAGGAGCGGGCCGACTCCTCCGCGAGGCCCAATCGTTGCGCGCGCGCCGCTTGCACGCCGCTTGCAGCATCGCCATCACGATGAAGCGGGAGATCCGAAGTGGACGCCGGGCGGGCATGTCCCGTCCCTTCACGGAAGCCCCGTAGGGCTTCACCTCACCGATCGGTCCGTGAGGGGGTGGGATATCGGAAGAGGGACCGCGCGATGCGGAGCCGGACGGCGGCGCGGCGCTGCGTCCCGACGAGATGCGTCAGTTGCTGGCGGGTGCGCCCCCGGGTCCGGTAGGTCCATCGCTGCGAGTAGCGCACCTCCCAGAGGATGAGGGGATCGGCGGCGGCGAGCGGGAGAGGGTGGGGTCGACGCCCGGCGGCTGCGTCGTAGAGGGCTTCGAACGGGAGCTTCCCGTCGGCGACCTCGAACATTCCCGCCGCGAGCTTGCGAATCATCCCCCATACGAACGAACGCGCCCGTACCTCGATCCAAGATCCGTTCCGCCCCCTCCGGACTCGGAGGACATCGATCGGCCAGGGTGTAGGGGCACGGGCATGGATTCCTCGTCCGAACGTGCGCGCGTCGATCTCCCGCGGTAGTTCGGAGGCGATCTTCGCGAGCTGTCGGATCCTGCGGGGTGGGCCGTCCAGGAGGTAGCGGTATTCGCGCCAGAGCGCGTGGCGCACCCGGAAATCCTCCGCGATCGGCCGCGCGGCGTCGAAGTAGATGTCGGGGGCGAAACCGTTCAACGCCCGCAGGAGGGCGGGCGCGGGAAGTTCGCAGCGCAGGGCGAGCGCATTGGCTCGAGCGCTCACCCCGGCGTCGGTCCGGCTCGCCACCTCGATCGCGGCTTCCTCCGGGGTGCGAACGAGTCCGCTGCGAGCGAGCCCGGCTCGAAGGACGCCCTCCACGGTCCGGCGGCCGGGCTGTCGTGCCCACCCGGAGAACCCTTCGCCGTCGTACCCGAATCGGATCAGCCAGCGCATGTCGTCCCGGGGCGAGATGGGACCACGGGATGAAGTCAGCGCGCGAGCCGACAGGATCTCCCCGTAACGGGGCCGCGCCGAGGAGCGGGGGCGCGCCTATCCGTGAGCGGTCCCCTTTTCGTCGGCGATCCGCAGCGCGGCGTCGAGCGCTTCCAACCCTCGATCGATCTCGGCGCGCGTGACGATGAGCGGCGGCGCGATCACGAGGTGCGAGACCCAGCTGATGCAGTACACCCCGCGCTTCATCATCTCCTGGGCGACGAGATCCGCCACGAGCGGCGTTCCGGCGATCTTGTCGTCCTCCGTATTGAACGGTTCCCGTGTCGTTCGATCCCGGACGAGCTCGACCGCGGCGAACAGGCCCATACCCCGCACGTCCCCCACCGACGGGTGGCGCTCCTGGATTTCCCGGAGGCGCGCGAGCAGGTACTCCCCGTCGACTCGCGACTTCCTCATCAGGTCGAGCCGACGATACTCGTCGATCGCTGCGACCGCCGGCGCGAGGGTCACGGGATGCGCTTCGTAGGTGTGCCCGTGCGGGAAGTAGCGCTCGAGGAAGGCATCGTGAATCGGAGCGCTGGTGGCCGTGAGGCCGAGCGGGATCGCGGCCCCCGTGATCCCCTTCGCGGTCGTCAGGATGTCCGGGACCACGTTCCAGTGCTGAACGGCGAACCACTCGCCGACGCGCCCCCAGGCGCTCATGACCTCGTCCGCGATCAGCAGGACGTCGTTCCTCCGCGTGATCTCGCGGATCTTCGGCAGGTACTCCGGTACGGGCACGATCACGCCGTTCGTTCCGACCACGGGTTCCACGATCATCGCGGCCACGTCGCCCTCTCTGCGGATCTGTTCGTCGACGGCGTCGGCGCACGCCACGTGGCAGGAAGGGTAGGTCAGGCCGAACGGGCAGCGGTAGCAATAGCAGTCCGGAGCGAAGACCGTGCCCGGAACCTTCTGATGGCGCTCGATCACGCGTCGGCGTAACTCCCCCGTGACGCTGATCGAGGCGGCGGTCGCGCCGTGATAGGACCGGTACCGGGAGACGATCTTCGATCGGCCCGTGACGGCCCGTGCGATCTTGAGCGCCGCCTCGTTCGCTTCGGTGCCCGAGGTGCTGAAGAAGAAGTGATCGAGACCGGCCGGGACGATCTCTCGAAGGCGGCGGCTCAGCTCCGCGCGCGCCGGGGAAGCCATCCCCGGCGCGAGGTAGTCGAGCGTGCGCGCCTGCTCGGCGATCGCCGCGCTGACCCGGGGGTTCGCATGACCGAGGTTCGTGGCGACCAGCTGGCTCGAGAAGTCGAGGTACTCGTGCCCATCGGCATCCCAGAACCTGCACCCTTCCGCTCGCGTGACGAGCAGCGGGTTCCAGCCCGCTTGCCGTCGCCAGGTGACGTAGTTCGTCTCGCGGACGATGCGCCGCTGCTCTTCGGCGTCCATCGGTTTCCGAGAGGGGGAAGGTCAAATAACGCCCGTGCCGGCCGGCGCTCTACGTCGCTCTCTTGGACTTGGCTGTCGGGACCCGCCGACGGGGCTTCCGGGGCGGCGGAGGCTCCGCGGGAGACTCGGCCGTATCGGCAGGAGCTGGGGAGGCGGGCGACGTCGGCACGGTCGCGGTTCGCTGCAGCAGATCCCGGAACGTGTCGAAGAAGCGGAGGTACGGATCGGCGCGGCGCATCAGCTCGAGCTCGCCGAGGGCGATCTCGTACTGCGCCTTCGCCATCGCATCGCCGGTGGCGGCGCGCAGGGCATAGACGCAGAGGACCTGGTAGTGGGGCAGAACGAAGGCATCGGGCCGGGGCGTGCTCATGTCCCCTTTGCGAGGACGGTGGAGGCGATCCATCGGGACCTTTTCCGCGACCGCTTTGCGATGGGAGAAGCCGAAGTACTTGCCAGCCCCGAGGATCTGGGTCGCCTCGCGCACGTTGCCTCGGACCGCGAGCGTGATCCGATCGCATTCGTGCCAGAGCCACAGACCGTACCCGTAGTCCCCTTCCCGGTAGGCCGCCCAGGCCCGTTCGTACAGACGGCGCTCCTTCTCCACCGGTGACCACTCGGGTAGGAGTTCGGCCCGCCAGTCGGAGATGTAGACGTCGACCCGCTGGGTCGCGGAGATCGTGCGGAACTCCGGTACCTCTCGATCGGCCATCGCACCGACCCTCCCTCCGGGAGGATAGACCGTTTGCGGCCGCCGCGGGCGCAACCTTCGGAACGGTCCGGCGTTACCCTGCGGGCAGATGGCCCCGGAGACGGCTGAGGATGTCGGGAAGCCTTCGGATGGCATCGATCGATATCCCCCGCGCGTGACGCGCGCCACCCTTTCGTAGACCGCCGGGCTCGCCTCGGGTCCGTAGTCGTAGGGGCGGCCTCCAACTCGCTCGATGCCAAGGTCGAGCGGTGCTCAGAGCGGGAGCGCTGCGTGCGCTACGGCCGGCATCGGACGAGGATGTCGATCGCACCCTCCCAGCAGATTTTCCGTCGAGGATCGCGTTCGTTCCCCGACGGGGGGCGGCTCCAGCCTCTTCGGTAGCGATCCGGTTCGCCCTTCGGAGCAGTCTTTCCAAGCCCTCGTCCCGCTCGTAGAGTTCCGGGATCGCGTCGATGCCGATGACCTCGGCGTCGATCGCCGGCGCCAATGCGTCGGCGATAGGGTTGTACCCACCCCGGGGAGCTCCCGGAGGATCGCGAGATACGACACGGAGGTGCGAGGGCCCACTCGAGGAATAGGTCCGTCCCGGCCGTCGGGCGATCTAACGTCGATAGACCGGCGCGCCGCCGAGCCAGGTCTCGCGGACTCCCGACGCACCAATCTCGAGCGCCTTCTCGATCGAGGGGGCTCCGACCCGAACGAAGTCGGCCGGCCGCCCGACGTCGATCGTTCCCAACGCCCGGTGGCCGATCGCACGGGCTCCCTCGACCGTGTACATCCTCACGGCGGCTTCGGGAGTGAGCGCCTCGGAGGGTGCGGGATTCGCCGAGCGGCCCGCAGGATCGGTGCGTCGTACGGCGACCCGCATGCCGAGCCATGGGTCCAGAGCGTCGAACGGAGCGTCACTGGACCCTGCGAGGCGACAGCCCGCGTTCCATAGGCTCGCGAACGGGTAGGCCCACCGGACCCGATCCGGGCCGAGACGCTGGATCAGCCAGTGGTCGGTCGCGACGAAGATCGGCTGGACGACCAGTTGCGCACCGGATCGAGCGATCCTCTCGTGGAGGGCCGGGGGTACGAGGCCGGCGTGCTCGATCCGGCCCACGGACCGGTCCGGTCTCGGCCGGGCCGCCTCCATGACCTCAAGCGCTTCGGCGACCGCCCGATCCCCGATCGCGTGGACGGCGGGAGAGAGCCCGAGTCGGTGGGCGCGGGACAGCGCCGGCAGGAGCCGGTCGCGCGGATGGACCGGCAGGCCCGATGTGGTGGGATCGTCCGCGTAGGGTTGCGCGAGCCAGGCCGTCCGCGTTCCGAACGCCCCGTCCATGAACGCCTTCACCCCGTTCACGCGCAGTCGGTCGTTCGGGGCCAAAAGGCCGGCAACGGCCGTGTCCGACAGCTCGTCGAACCAGCGAAGATTGAGGTAGCATCGGATGCGGGCCGGGAGGTGAGAGGAAGGCGACATCGCCGTCAGGGCCGAGAGCTCGATCGGGTCGGTGTTCATCGTGCCCACCGCGGTGAGGCCGAGCGATGCGAGGCGTTCGAACTGATGCGTGAGCGCCGCCGGGTCCGCAAGCGCTCCCTCGTGGGCGAGCGGGCCGGTCGGCTCGAGGGCGGACTCGAGAAGGCGACCGTTCGGTTCCCGGTCGCGATCGCGGCCGATCCGACCCCCGGCCGGATCGGGGGTCGTTCGGTCGATGCCCAGGCGTTCGAGTGCCGAGGAGTTCACGACCGCCGCGTGGCCCGAGGCGTGGTAGAGGATCACGGGCCGATCCCCATCGATCCCATCGAGATCGCTTCGGGTCGGCCAGCCGTCCTCGTCCACGTCGGGAAAGCTCCAGCCCCGGCCGACGATCGGGCCGATCCGATGGGACGCGGACCAGCTACGGGTCCGCTCGGTCACCTCGCGGAGCGTGGAGGCTCCTGCGAGCTTGACGCCGCCGTCCGCGAGCGCCATCTCCGCCAGGTGCAGATGGGCATCGATCAGCCCGGGGACGAGGAGATCCCCGTGCAGGTCGTGGACTTCGGTCCCGACCGGCCGGACCCTGCCGACCGCGTC
>JAKAPG010000072.1 GCA_021823085.1 Thermoplasmata archaeon
GCGCTCGACCTCTTCCTCGACGATCCGGTTCGCGACGCGGGCTCGGCGCACCCGCTCCGCCGTCACCTCGCCCACGACGCGGACCGCGAGGCCCGGGCCGGGGAACGGCTGCCGGTGGGGATCCGCGATCTTGAGCTCCTTCGCCACCGCGCGGACCTCGTCCTTGTAGAGGTCGCGCAACGGCTCGACCAGCGTCAGCGTCGTGTCCTTAGGGACCCCTCCGACGTTGTGATGGGTTTTGATCGTGTCCCGCTTCGCCGCATCGCCGCCGGCCGTGCTACCGCTTTCGATCCAGTCCGGCGCGATGGTTCCTTGGATGAGGCGATCGGTGGGGATGCGCGCGGCCTCGCGCTCGAAGAGGCGGATGAACGCATGACCGATCCGTCGCCGCTTCTCTTCGGGATCCGTTACCCCCTCGAGCGCGCCCAGGAAGAGGTCCGGAGCGTTCACGACCTCGACGTGCGTCCCGCTCTCGCGGAAGTAGCTCCGTACCCGGTCGACCTCCCCCTCGCGCAAGAGCCCCGTGTCGACGAAGAGGCACCGGGCGCGATCCCCGAGCGCGAGCTCGGCGAGGCGCGCGGCGACGGTCGAATCGATCCCCCCCGAAGCGGCGACGATCGCGCGTTCGGGTACCTGGGAGCGAAGGCGTTCGACCGCCTGGCGCACGAACGCGGCCGGGTCGTTCACGCGTGGCTCCCCGCGGCGGCCCAGGACTCCTCGCACCGCCGGGCTCGGTAACGATCCAGCGCGGGGCCGAGCTCGGGGTACTTGAGGGCGAGGATCTCCGTGGCGAGGCGCGCGGCGTTCTCCGCCGCATCCAATCCCACGGCCGTGACCGGGACTCCGGGCGGCATCCGGACCGCGCTGAGGAGACTGTCCGGGCCGAGCCCGCGGTGGAGCGGCACGCCGAGGACCGGTTTCGCCGTCCGGGCCGCTACGGCTCCGGGGAGGGCCGCCGAGAGCCCGGCCGTGGCGATGAAGACGTCCGTGGCAGGATCCCGGGTCATCCGGTCCACCTTCTCCGGATCCGGTGGGCGCCCGCCACCGCGACCTCGCACGGGACGCCCAGGTCGGAGAGCCGGGTGCGCACCTTTTCGGCGGACTCGAGGTCGGACTTGCTTCCGACGAGGACGGCGACCTTCATGCGCCCCGCAGGTGCCCTCGCGCAGATAGCCGTCGCGGGCGGAGCGCCGGTGTAATGGTCCCGGGGGCCTCGGCGAGCGAGTTCGATGCAGCTCCATCGTGGGGGGCGTTTCCGGGCATGGCTCGGGCACCGGCTCGGCGGGGACGCCGAGGTCGGCGGGCGGGTCGGTCGAAGGATCCTCCACGCGGCGGGCGCCTTCACACTGCTCTACTACCTGTTTCCCCCTCATCTGCTGGGCATCACACCGAACTGGACGATCCCGCTCGCGGCCCTGGTCGCAGTCCTGACCTTGGACGGGCTGCGCCTCTCGGGACGGATCGACGTCCCCGAGACCCGGCCCTACGAACGCATCCGGCTCGCGAGCTACTCCTATTTCGGCATTGCGATCGTCCTTTCGCTCCTCCTCTTTCCCGAACCGATCGCCGTCGCCACGATCCTGGGGACGGCGTTCGTCGATCCGCTCATCGGAGAGCTCCGGAGGAGCGCGACCCTTCGCGCGATGTACCCGCTCGTTCCGTTCGCGGCCTACTTCGGGCTCGCGACCGTCGCCCTCGCGGAGGTCGGGCGATTCCCTCTCGTCATGGCGGGCTTCCTTGCCGCGCTCGCCGGAGCGCTCGCGATCGCCGGCGAGTACCCTCACTGGATCTACCTGGACGACGATCTCGTGATGACGGTCCTACCCGGGATCGTGCTCTGGGGGCTCGTCCTGGCCTGGCCGGGAATCCATTAGGCCCCCGGTGCGACCGATCTTGGCGAGCTACGTTACTCCGGTTGACGGCACGTTCATAGGGCACGGTGGACGTCCGCGCTCGCTCGGAGTGCTTGTGATCCGATCCCGTCGACCCGAACGACCCGTTGCGGCCCAGGACCGCCCCTTCGCGACGGCCGGAGCGTTCCCGCTGCTCGAGCTTCGGTTCGACTATCCTCCGAGCGCCCATCCCTTTTCCGAGGTCTTCCGACGGGAAGGTGCGGAACCCCACCTCGTTGCGTGCCGGCTCACGGAACGCGGTCCGCCTCGGCTCCTGCGCTGGCTCGACGTTCGGGTTCCCGAAGAGCGAGCCTCCCGCCTGGTGGCCGCTCTCCGTCGCCGCGTCGGCAACCGGAATCTGGCGGCGGCGAAGATTGCCGCGGACCGCGTGCTTCTGCGGGTCCGTGAGCCGGCTCCTCCTTTATGCATCGCAACGTATCGGGCGGGAGGCATCTGCGTAGCCTGTCCCCTACTCTCCCGACGCCCCTCGGCGCGAGGGAGGGTGGTCCTCCCGTCCGGTGCCCGAACCCGGTTCTTCCTGCGTCACCTCCCGGAAGGAGAGCCGGGACGGTTCGCGGTCACGCGACCGAAACCGGCGGGCTCAGAACCGTCCCTGACGGCACGACAGGACCGGGCCCTTCGCGTCGCCTACGAACGGGGCTACTTTGACTATCCCCGACGCGCCGATCTCGCGGAAGTGGCCCGGGCCCTGGGAACGGGTCGATCGGCGACCCTCGAACTCCTTCGAAGGGCGATCAGCAAGCTAGCGGTCCGGCGGTACGGCGACGAACTGGGGGACCGGGGCGCTCTTTAGTCGCGCCTCCGGCTCGCTCAGGAACAGGGTGACCACGGGCGAGTCCGTGGCCGTCGAGTGGTGCTCCTGAAACCGGGCCTTTCCCTCTCGGATGAGCTCCCGGAACAATCCCTCCACGAGCGGCTCGGGAAGCTCGAGCTCTCGGGCCCATCCCCGGGCGCGGTCCAGCACCCGGCGCTCCTGCGCCCGATCCGTGATACGGCCCTCCATCGGGACGCGCGCCCGGAGCGCGCGTTGCGCGGCATCGAGACGAGCCCCCAATAGGAGGACGATCGAATGGTCGACGCTCGCGACTTCGGCCCGCAACTGGGCGAGCAGGGAGAGGGAGGGCTCGCGCGCGGTCACCGCAAAGCGGAGGCGGCGGGCGGGCAAGTCAACTCTACCGCACCGGTGCGGGGGTACCGTCACTTCGCCCGCGGACGTGCTCTTGCATCTATGGAGCTCGTGCTGGCCACCAACATGGACGACCGCCTCCCGGCCCAGGTATCGGACCTCCCCGTCGAGAGCTTCTTCGGAGGGTTCCCGGTCTCTCTGACGGGGGCCGGTCGGCCTCCGTTCATCATCCCCGACGTGGACCGGGAGGGCATTGCCGCACACCTTCGCGCGATTCATCGCACCCGACGGAAGTTCTACGCGACGCTCAACAGCAACGATCTCGGGCTGAAGGAGTACCGCCCCGGTTACGTCGAACGATTCCTCAAGGAAGCCGACGCGTTCCTCGAGCTCGGTGCGGACGGGTTTGTGGTCGCCATCCCGGCGCTGGTGGAGGCCATCCACCGAGCCCATCCCGACGTTCCGATCTCGGTCTCCTCGTTCGCCCGGATTCGTTCGGTCGGTCAGGCCGAGTACTTCCTGCGGCTCGGCGCGGACACGATCATCCTCGAGGAGAGCAACCGCGACTTCGCGCTGATCCGGGGGCTGGTGAGCTCCGGGGCCCGCGTCGAGGTCCTGACCAACCAGACGTGCATCCGCGAGTGCCCGTTCCGGGCCCACCACCTGAACACGAGCTCCCTGTGCTCCCAACCGGGAGCCGACCCGTTGTGGTTCGAGTTCCCGATCCTCGAGTGCGGGCTCGAGGTCCTCCGCGATCCGCGGAAGCTCATTTCCTCGATCTGGGTGCGTCCGGAGGATCTCGCCTTCTACGAAGAGGCCGGGGTGCACCGCTTCAAGATCTCGGGCCGCAACCGGCCCACCGACTGGCTCGTTCGGGTCGCCCGCGCCTACGCAGAGCGCCGTTACCCCGGGAACCTGCTCGACCTCCTGAGCCTGGTTCAGATCAAAGGTCCCTCCCGAGCGCTCTCGGTCCTCGCAGAGCGAGGAGTCCACGACGAGATCGTGGACCCGCTGGTCCGAGCGTTCGGCGGAATGCGCGACGTCGTGATCGACAATACCGCCTTCCCATCCGGGTTCCTCCGTCGGATCGCCGCGACGGACTGCGCCCATCGCTCGTGCGAAGAGTGCGGGTACTGCGGGAGCGTCGCCGAGAAGGTGGTTCGGATCTCCGGCCGGCCCCTCTCGGAGTATCGTCCGCCGACCGAGCTTCCCTCGGCGGTCCCTCTGCTGCCGTGGTTCGGCGAGGACTCGGGCGGCGATCGCGGGATCCCGGTTCCGGCCGTGCCGACCCCGGCGTTGGACCCCGACGCCCCCGATCCTTCCTAGGAGGCCGGCCCCGGCACCGCTCGCCGACGCGCTTCGGTACGCGCCCACTCGAGCGCCTCCGCGAGCGGGGCTCCCGGCTCTCCGACCGCCGTGGCGGCCGACGGGCTTCCGCCCCCCTTCCCCCCGAAACGCGCCTTGGCAAGCTCGACGATCTCGTTCGCAGGAACCCGTGCCGTCGTCGAACCGACGAACAGCGTTCCCCGACCGTCGCGCTCCGAGGCGAGGAGGGCGACCCGGTTCGGTCCCTTGGACAGGAGGCGCGAAAGCTCGGTGAGCTCGGCGCGATCGAGATCGACGCGCGCGCGAACGATCGTGATCCCCTCGATCGAATCGAGGTTCTCCGGACTGGAGCAAAGACGGTTCGCGATTGCCCCGAGGTCCTCCCTGCGTCGTTCCCGTTCCGAGCGATGCGTCGCCTCAAGCTCTTCGTAGAGGTGCTTGACCCCTTCGGAGATCTTCTCGGGCGGCACGCCGAGGCGTCGCGAAGCTTCGCGGAGCGCCCGGTCGCGCTCCTCCCGGATCTCGAGCGCGCGCTCGCCGCTCGCGTACGTGAGCCGGATCACCCCGTCCTGGATCCGCTCCACATCCAAGATGTCGATCGCGCCGACCTCGCTCGTGTGCGTGCAGTGCGTGCCACCGCACGCCTCGACATCGACGTCCTCGATCTCGACGATGCGCAGGTCCTTTCCCGGGACCGCGCCGCCCTGGTAGAGGGCGAAGCCGAACCGTCGCTCCGCTTCGTTCCTCGGCTCGAAGTAACTGCGGACCGGGCGGTTCTCCCGCACGACCCGGTTGATGCGCCGCCCGACCGTCCGAAGCTCCTCTTCCGTGAGGGGTCGGTAGTGCGTGACGTCGATGCGAGCGAACTCGGTCCCCTTGTAAGCGCCGGCCTGCCAGACGTGCGGACCGAGAAGACGCCGAAGGGTCCCGTTGATGATGTGGGTCGCGGTGTGGTGCTGCATCAGCTGCGTCCGTCGGGCGGCGTCGATCCGGCCACGGACCCGCTCCCCGGGGCGGAAGGGGCTCGGTCGATCGAGCCGATGGTAGATCCACGGGCCCTGACGGGCCACGTCGATGACCGGCACCTCGCCGAGGTGTCCCGTATCGTGGATCTGACCGCCACCGGTGGGATAGAAGTAGGTACGGTCGAGCACGACGAGCGGACCGTCGGACCATGCCACGTGGGCCTCGAACGAGACGGTGTACGGGTCGAGGTAATACCCGACGTCCGTGGCGGGGATCCTCGCCGGGAGCTCCGGCAGCGCGTCGTGGTGCTCCGCGTAGTCGTTCGTCGGGGTCTCGTGGACATGGCGGTCCGCCACTCGGGAGTAGAAATCCTCCGGGACCGGTGGAGGGTTCGCGAGGATGCCCGTGGCGACATCGGGCGGAACCCCGAGCGAGTCGTACCACTCGATGAGCTCCTCCGTTCCGGGCGACCGACCCTCCGAGCGAAGTCGTTCCTCCTGCCGACGGAGCACCGGACGCGCGCGCTCGATCGCTTCGCCGAAACGCTCGATCTCGGCCTGGAGGACCCGGTCGCGATCCTCGCGGTTCTGGCCGACCTCCGGGAAGTGTCCGACGAGGTCCCGGCTGACGCGCTCGATCACCGCGATCAGGTCCATCGGTTCGCTCGAGCGGGCGAGCAGGCGGATCGCACGGCGGATCAGGAGGCGGGCGAAGTACCCCTCCTTCGCGTTCGAGGGCACCACGCCGTCGGTGAGCATCAGGCTCAGGGCCCGCGCGTGGTCGATCACGACCGCCGATTCGTAGGGGGGCAGGCTCCGCCGGATCTCGTCGTACGTTGGACCAAAGACGGCCTCGTAGGCGTTCTTGGTTCCTTGACTGAGCCACGTGTACCGTTCGAGGCCGTAGCCGGTGTCCACGACCGTGAGCGGCATCGGCTTGAGGCGCTCGCCGTCCCGGGTGTACTCCATGAACACGAGGGTCGCCACCTCGAGGCCGAGCAGGCCCACGCTCAGCGACGGGCCGAGGTTCCCGCCCCCTTCCCACTCCTCCTCCTTGTAGGTAATGAGCGTCGGGTCGACGCCGAACTCTCCGGTGAGGAGCTCGTGGCAGAGTTCGGTGCACCGGTCCTTGAAGTAGACCTCGTGGTCGGGCCGGTTGAAGGCGTGGTGCGCCATCATCTCGAACATCGTGAAGTGGCGGCCGCTCTTTCCCACCTCCTCGAGATCGATGAACCGCAGGCACGGCTGGGAGATGGTCAGCGGGTTCGCGGGCGGCGGGATCGCGCCGCTCGTCACCCACGGTTGGAAGTCATAGACGCTCGCCTGCGTGAAGAACACGTCGTTGCGCCACCGAGCGATCGTCGGATACCGGGGGAGGCGCGTGTGCCCGCGCCGCTCGAAGAACGAGAGGTAGGCCTCGCGCATTTCGTCCGGGGAGTACGAGCGGCGGAACGGCGAGTGGCCGATGAATCCGTACGGAGCGCACGGCGCTTCCTGGCAGACCGAGTGGGCGCCGAGCGTCCAGAAGGCATGCCCGCACTTCGAGCAGGTCCGCCGGTGCATCCCCGACCGATGGAAGAAGGCCAGGTCGTACTCGCTCGGGTCCATGATGGCGGCCCTCGGACGGCTACGGGGCCATAAGACGTTCGGAGGGGAGGCGGCTCGGGGACCGTCGCTGGCCTGATGAGGGAGGCGGGCCCTCGCCCGCCCGCATGAGCGGCGAGGTCGTGTCGCTCGCCGAGGGACCGGCGGCGGCCCCGGTGATCGGTCTCACCGCAGCCTCCACCCGGCGCGCGACCGCGATCATGATCGCGGTCCGAACCGGCTACGCCTACAACTGGTACACCGTGGGGCCCGTGTTACCGGCGATCGGCGCCCAGTTCTCGGTGGGGCCCGCCGACTGGGGCTTCCTCCTCGCCATCTTCCTGGTCGCGGCCGGACTTCTGCAGGTCCCGGCCGGGATGCTCGCCCAACGCTACGGTTCTCGCGCGGTCGCCCTCTCGGGAGCGGCGCTGCTCGGCGCGGCCAGCATCGCTTCCGGATTCGCGCCGACGTTCGCCTCGCTCGTCGTTCTGCGGGGCCTCGCCGGCGTGGGCGCGGCGCTCTTCTTCTCTCCGGCGATCGGGCTTATAGGGAGTCTCTATCCCGAGGGCAAGCGCGGGCTGCCGGTGGGGATTTTCAGTTCCGCGTTCAGCGGCGGAGCCGCCGCGGGCGTGCTGTTCAGCGCGATCGCGGTCGGTCCCCTCGGATGGCGATGGACTCTCGCGCTCGGCGGGATCGGGCTCCTCGCCCTCACGGTCGGCGCGGTCCGGCTCATCCCTCGCAACGCCGGAAGGCCCTTGCCGACGCCGGTTCCCCGGCCGAAGCTGCCCGCGGCCCTGCGGCTCCCGGCCCTCTGGGCGATCGGCTTCGCGTTCATCGGGCTCGAGGGAGCCACCTTCGCCACCGGGCAGTTCCTGGTCCCGTACGGGACGTTGGAGTTGGGGTGGGGAGCCGCCGTCGCGGGAGCAGTCGGAATGGCCTTTCTCCTCCCGAGCGTCGTCGGCGGACCGATCGGCGGCTACATCACGGAACGGCGGTCGGACCGTCGCACCCAGTTCTCGGTGGCGGGCGGGCTCGCTGCGGTCACGGTCTCCCTCATCCCGTGGGTCGGCCTCGTGCCGATGGTGTTCCTCGGGATCGTCTTCTCGTTCGCGTACGGCGCGACCTACGCGGTCATGTACGTGCTGCCGAACTACCTGCCCGGAGATC
>JAKAPG010000073.1 GCA_021823085.1 Thermoplasmata archaeon
CCGATCTCGGGCTCGTGGCGGGGAGCTCCGGAGCGCTCGACTTCACTCTCAGCAATCCGCTCAACGGGACGATCCACGCGATCTCGCTGTCGCTCCAGCTCTACAACTTTAGCGCGTTCCCCGGGGGCGCGAGCGGCTCGGGATCCCTCTCCAATCCCCCGATCCTGGCCACGCCGAGCTCGTCCGGCCTATGGGCCAACTTCTCCTACGCGAGCCTGGCTCCGGGGGCGTCCATCTCTCCCCGCGGGTCGGTGAACGTCATCACCTCGAGCGCGACACCCATCGGAACGTACGCGGTCCGCTTCGCGCTGCGCTTCACGGCATCGAACGGCACCTCGTACCTGCTCAAATCGCGGGGCTGGTTCTCGAACGCGCTGTGGAACCGGGCCACGGCCGGCCCGAACGGTACGGTGGAGCTTACGGCGCGGTCTCTCCAGCTGCTGAACGTATCGGGCGTGCTGGCCGAGACGTCGATCCAGGTCACCGGTTCCGCACTCTCGATGGCGCTCTACGTCATTCTCGCAGCGGTGTTCGTGCTCGTCGGCGCGGGGGCCTACGTCTACTTCCGCCGGACCCGCCGCCGTCAGGCGAGGTCCGGCACCTGATACTCGGGACGGGAGCGCAGCCAGGCGCCGAGCGCCTTCGGCATCAGCCGTACGAGCGAAGGAGATTCGCCGAGCAGGCGTCGCACGACGTGGGTCGGGAAGTCGATGTCCCCGAAGGCGACGATCGTGCCGAGCAGCTCGGAAGACCTCAGGGTCTCGATCAATCGGTCGAGATCGGCGTCCGTCAACCGCGTGAAGATGCGGCGGAGCGCGAGAGCCCGACCGAACTCCTCGCCGAACTCCCGTCGCCAAGCGCGGTCATACTCCTCCAGGCGCGAGCTCGAGAGGTCGCCGGCCCGAAGAGCCCCATCCGCGATGCCCGCCGCGATCTCGGCGCTGCGCATGCCGGTGAAGATCCCGCCGCCGCTCAGCGGCTTGACCTGCGCCGCTGCGTCGCCCACCAAGAGGACCCGGTCCCCGTACGTGCGGGGAACGTTGCCGATCGGGATCCCCGACGCAAGGTAGCTCGTCGGGCTCGTGAGCGGCGTCCCGAACCGTCGCGAGAGATACACGACGAGCCGGTCGTAGTAGTGGCGGGCGCTGGTCCCATCCGCATTCGCCGCGACCCCCACGCGAGCTCCGCCTTGGCCATCCGGGATCCACCACCCGAACAATCCGGGTGCGAACGCGTTGGAGAGGTAGACCTCCACCCGGTCCGTATCGCCCGGGCTGCGCGGGAACTCCGCCTCGAATGCCGGAAGGATTTCGACCGGGCGGCGGAGCCGGAACGCCCGGGCCACGGTGCTCGCTACCCCGTCCGCTCCTACCACGAGGCGCGCGGAGTACTCCACCGGCGTGGCGCCATCGCGAGTGGCCTCGAGGACGACCCGGCCGTCGCGATCCTCCCGACGCCGATCGAAGCGTACCCCGGTGTCGAACCGGGCCCCGGCCCGGGCCGCGCGATCCGCGAGCTCGAGGTCGAGAGACGCCCGGTCGATCGAGTAGGCGCGGGGCTCCGGAGCGCGGAACTCGACCGACCCCAACGACGGCCCGAAGACCGCGGCCCCGTGCACGGGCTTTCGGACCGATGCGTGCGAGCCCGCCAGATCGAGAACGCGCTTGGAAACCAGTCCCGCGCACTGGACCGGATGGCCCACCTGGCGGTGCTCCTCCAGAACGCGGACGTCGTGCCCGGCCTTGGCGAGGCGGTAGGCCACGGTCGATCCGGCCGGCCCGGCGCCGACCACGAGAACGTCCACGCGCTCCACGGGGTAGGGAGCCGGACGCTCTAGTTAACGGCAGTTCGGGTCGTGGAGGCCCCGCCGTTCTCGCGCCAGGGAGCGAGGACCTGGTCGGTCCGCTGTCGCGGATCGACGGCCGACGCGGCGATCGGAACGGCGAGGCCGCTGAGCCGGGCGAGCTCGCCGGTCCACGCGATCATCGCCCCGTTGTCGACACACAGGTGGCGGGGCGGGGCGAACATCGTCCCGCCCCGCTCCTCGACCATCGCCCGGACCATGCCGCGCAATCGTTCGTTGCACGCGACCCCGCCGCCGAGCACGACGTGGCGCATCTGGCGGTGCGCGAGCGCCCGCTCCGTGATCTCGGTGAGCATGGCATAGGCGGTCGTTTCGACCGAGTAGGCGAGATCCGCGCGCGCGATCCCCCGGTCGGCGAGCGCGAGGCTCGCGGTCAGGAGGCCCGAGAACGCGACGTCCATCCCGTGGACCGAGTACGGCAGGGGGTGGAGCTCGGAACCTTTCTTCGCCTCCGCCTCGATCTGGGGCCCGCCCGGGAAGGTTCCGCCCAGCGCGATCCACAGCTTGTCGAGGAAGTTCCCGATCCCGACGTCGATCGTCTCCCCCAGCACCCGGTACCGCCCCCGTCCGTAGGCGATGACTTGGGTGTTGCCGCCGCTCGCGTAGAGGAGCATCGGGTCGTCAAGGCCGCTCAAGGCCCGGGCGATCTCGATGTGCGAGACGCAGTGGTTGACCGGCACGAGGGGCCGATCCCAGGCGAGGGCGAGTGCCCGCGCGACCGTCGCCCCGGCCCGAAGACACGGGCCGAGTCCGGGCCCTTGCGCGAAGGAGATCCCGTCGATCTCCTTCGGTGAGATGTTCGCGTCGCGCATCGCGCGCTCGACAAGGTCCGGGAGGAGCTCTACGTGATGGTTCGCCGCCTCGCGAGGGTGGATCCCGCCCTTCGGGGGGCGGTACATGTCGCCGGCGAGCGCGAGGACCTCCGCGCGGTCGCCGACGATCCCGATCGAGCAGGTGTGGGCGGTCGACTCGATGCCGAGAACGGTCACGGAAGTCCCCGACGAACGGACCCGGGCCGGCGGGGAGCGTCAGTCATCGGTCGTCTCGATGCGGAAGCCCACGCGCTTGCCGTGCAGGGCCGCGTGGATGCGGTCGGCCAAGTCGAGCGCCTCGGGCACGGTGATCGTTCGTCCCCAGTCGTAGACGAAGTCGTAGCCGCGGATCTCGGGACGGAATCCCATGTTCTGCAGGACACCGGCGACGTCCGAGTAGGGGGCGCCCTCGCTGTCGAGCTGGAGGAGGAGGAACGTCTGGGTCATGGATAGCGTAGGACCGGTGACGGACCCTTAAAGCTCGTCGGCCCCGGGTTCCTCGATCGGCTCGCTCGGGGCGTGCCGATGGGCCGTGACCCGAGCCGCGACTCCGCGTCGCAGGACTCCCATCTCCCCGGGCGCGAGGAGGAGCCGGCCCACAGCGAGCAGACGGTCCTGCGGATCGACGAGCAACGCCGAACTCCCGGGCGCGAGCTCGGGATCCGCGGACCGGACGAACCGTGAGAAGAGGCTGCGTCCTTCGGCCACGAAGGGCGCCGCGTCCGTTTCGACTACGACCCGTTCGTGAGCCCCCGGCAGGACCTCGACCACCCATTCGGCCCCGGCGAACGTCGGGCGAGGGATCCCATCGTTGCCGATCTGGAAGAGGACCCGTTCGTCCTGCCGGATCGATCGCAAGCGATGCGTGCGTTTAGAACGTTCACCGGTCCCGCCGGTCGTGCCGAAGTTCTGCGCGGCCGCGGCGCCGTAGCGGTACTCGAGGAGCATCCTCACCTGGCGACGAGTCCACTCCGACTCCCAGTCCCGGTCCGCTGGGACCTCAGTCCCGAGCGCCTGTGTGACGTCCTCGGAAACGAGAACCGCGCCGCGTCCGGCCTCCCGCCCGGGTCCGAACTCCGCTTCGGAAA
Source organism: Thermoplasmata archaeon (assembly GCA_021823085.1). GTDB lineage: Archaea > Thermoplasmatota > Thermoplasmata > Lutacidiplasmatales > UBA184 > Lutacidiplasma. Next base: position 3,765 of record JAKAPG010000073.1, read on the forward strand.
GGATCGGTCCCACCGGATACGTCTCGATGAGCTCGATCGGTACCGGCCCGAGCGGCGTCGGGCACATCCAACCGAGAGGCGCGCCGTTCTCGTTGTAGGGAGGGATCAGGGCCAGGTACTCCGGGACGAGTGGCACGCGCCGAACCATCGGTCGGGGACCGCCCCCGGAGGCGAGAAGGCGAGCGAGGCGATCCCGCCACCGGTCGACCGCGGGCCGGCGGAAGCTATCGATTCCCGTCTCCCGGTACGTGCGACGGCTCTCGGGCTCGGTCGCGCGAAAGACCTCGCGGTGGTCCTTGAGAGCGCGCAGCCCGGCGAGCAGCGCCGGATGGGCTGTCGCGCGCCGCTCGGCCAGCTCCCACAGGGTGCCGTCCCGGATCGCCTGGCGCACGCGTGCCATCTCCTCGGCACTGACGAGCAGGTTGTGGCGAGCGAGGGCGATCTCCCGCTCCTGGTCCGCGAGCCGGGGGAGCTCGGAGAGCGGAAGGTCGTGGCACAGAGCGCACCGACACCAGTCCTCGCGCACCTGCTCGAGGGCCCTCGTGCCCTCCGGCAACAGGAGCCGGCCCCTCCGGGCGAACTTGTGGTACGCGGAGGAATCGTAGAGGTCCACGCCCAAGAGGGCGCCGAAGGCGAACGTCATCGGGTGGCCGGTGCCGAACAGATGGACGACGCCCGCGGGAGACAGGCACGGGCGGGCGGCCGCCACGGCTCTCGCGAGCTCGGCAAAGCGATACTGTTCGAGCAACGGTACGACCCCTCCGATGGCGAGGACATCGCCGACGGCGCTGGCATCGGTGGCCGACTCCGCCCGAAGGTCTTCGAAGGGGCCGCCCTGTACCGGGACCGCGAGCAGTCCTTCGCGCGCGCGGCGGGCCGACCGCGCGCGCTCGGAGGTCGCCCGGACCCCCGCGGCCGCCTCGTCGTGGTCCGCCGAGGGTTCGACGAAGACGTCGAGCACCGTCGCGATGTCCGTTCCGATCCGGTTCTGGAAGTCGAGGATCTCGTCCGGTCCGACCTCCACCCGACCGTACGCATGTTGCTGGAAGGCCCCCGAGTCGGTCATCACCGGCCCGTCGAAACCGATCAGGCCGTGGACCCCGGCCGAGAGAGCCCGTTCGCGCAGCTCCGGGCTTCGGAACGCGATGTAGGAGGAGGTGATCACCGCGCCGAGCCCAAAGCGTCGGCGGATCTCTATCGGCGGGATCGGCTGCCGGACGGGGTCGGGATGGACGACCGGCAGGAGCGTCGGCGTGTCCACGGTCCCGTGCGGCGTCGTGAGGCGGCCGATCCGCGCGAGCCCATCCCGTTCGAGGAGCTCGAAGTCGTTCATGCACGCAGCTACCCGGCCGCCGCCGACGGCGCCGGGTCCTCGTAGCCCGCCCGGATCCTCTCGAGGAGTTCGACCAACATCTCATGGGTCAGCTTGCGGGTGTTCGTGTTCTGGGGACTCGGGTGGTAGGACGCGTAGAGCATCGGCTTGCCCGGTCCTAGGCTCGCAGCCGCGCCGTGGGAGAACGACGTCGTCGGCCTCGCCACCCCGTACGCCGAGACGACCGCGTCCCGCAGAGCGTCCCAGGCGAACCCCCCCAGCGCGAGGATCGCCCTCGTGTTGGTGAGCAGGCGAAGTTCGCGATCGAGATACGGACGACACTGGGCGAGCTCCGAGGTCGTCGGTCGGTTGCCCGGGGGTGCGCATCGAACGGCCGCGGTCACGTAGAGGTCGCGGTACGCGAGCCCATCGCCGCGGCGGAGCGAGGTCGGCTGATTCGCGAACCCCGCCGCGTGGAACGCTCGGACCAGGAACGCAGCCGACCGGTCGCCCGTGAAGACGCGGCCGGTGCGATTCGATCCGTGGGCCGCCGGGGCGAGGCCGACCGCCACGAGTCGGGCCAGGGGATCGCCAAAGGCCGGAACCCCTCGTCCCCAGTATACCTCGGTTCGGAACTCGCGCTTCCGCTCGGCGGCCACGCGCTCGCGGTAGCCCACGAGCCGGGGGCATGCTCGGCACGCGATGACCTCGTCCCGTACGCGCGCCAGCGAGTCGCTCATCGATGACCCGTACCGCGCGCCCAGATGACCTTCACGATTGCCTCGCGAATGGTAAGTTCCCGGCCCCTTCGATGGGCCAGAGACCTGCTCGGGGAGGGGGCTTCGGGGGGTCTCCTCGTCTCCGAGCGACGGCGCGCAGAGGTCGTACCCCCTCTGCGCAGCGTTCTCGTGCGCATCGACCCTACCCTTCGTTCGTAGTCGAAGGCGCTCCCCGTCCCTCCCTCCGAGGATCCGGGGGCAGCCCTCGGAATCGATCTCGGCGTCGTGAACATCGCCGCGGTGTCCGGTGGGAACGCATGCACGGACGACGGAGTGCACCGGGTTTGGATGCGAACGAACCGTCTCACCGTAACGGGACCGACGCAAGATCGGATCCCGCCGGCCTCATCCGCAGGTCCCCGTCTCCGACGGGAGGTAGTGCGCGCCGGATGCTCACGCGCCGTGAACTACCCCTATAGAGACCTGCAATCATGGGGCGATCGATGGGGGAGACAACGATTCCCCGCGGGGGACGAGTGCGCCTCGGCACCGTGGACGGGGACCTACGCGTGGGCTCGAACGTGAGAATCACGGCCGATGGGACGGTCCGGGTGAGCGGGAGAGCGCAGTTCGAGGGCAGCGCGGAGATCGACGGCTCGTTCGAGTCGCGAGAGTTCCGTGGCGAGGACGCCTCGGTGGTCGTGAACGGCGACCTGGTCGTGCACGGCCCCCTGCACGTGGAGGACGGGAACTTGGAAGTCCAAGGCAAGCTGGACGCGCAGGACGTCGATGTCGATCGCCGACTGCACGTCCGCGGGCCTGCGACGGCCTCTCAGATCGAGGTCGGAGGGGCCTTCCAAGCGGACTCGATCGTGACCGCACGCGAGATCTCGGTGGGCGGGACGATGGTCGCCCGCGGGACCGTCACGGCGTCACGGGTCGAGGCGGGCGGGTCGGTCGACGTCGCGGACGTGGCGGTCGACCGTCTCGAGGCGGGGGGACGCATCCGGCTCCTTTCGGGATCCGTGAAGGACCGGATCGAGGTAGGGGGCCAGTTCGTCGCGGAGGGGCCGCTCGCGTTCGGGAAGCTCGAGGCCGGCGGACAGATCGAGCTCGGCGGCGACGCGAAAGGGCAGGAGATCGAGGTCGGTGGCACCTTCCGCGCGAACGGGAGCCTCGAGTTCGAGTCCCTCGAGGTCGGAGGTATCGGAGAGATCCGCGGCACGGCCCGGGGGAGCCGCGTGGAGATTGGGGGCATCCTGCGCTGCGGGGCGTCGCTCGAGCTCTCCGATTCGCTCGAGGTCGGGGGGCAGGTCGAGGTCATCGGAGACCTCGAGGCGGATCGCGTCCAGGTCGGAGGCAAGCTGCGGGCGCACAAGATCCTCGCTCGGACGCGCATCGAGGTGGGCGGGCATCTCCAGTCCCAGGTCGGGACGAAGTCGGCGGAGCTCGTCCTGGGCCGCAGGTCGCAGGCGCTGGGCCCCTTGGTCGGCGGTCGCGTGCAGTTGAGGACCCGCTCCCGGGCCGAGGACATCTACGGGAACCTAGTCGACCTCGAGAACGATACCGAGGCCGCCCGGATCGTCGCCGAGATCGTCCGGATTGGTCCGGGGGCCCGCGTCGGCGAGGTGGTCTATTCCCAGCAGGCCACGATCGACCCCTCGGCTCGGATCGCTCGCCCCCCGCGCCGAGCGACCGACCTCGGGCCATTCCCGCTGTAGCGAGGATCGTAGGCCATGATGAACGGTCGGACGAGGGAGCCCGGCAGCCGTCGACGGGAGCCCACGGACCTGTTCGCGACCATCCTCGAGGTGGTGAAGCGCCATCGAGGACGGGCCCGCATCACGCGCGTGAGCTACGGTGCGGGGATGCCGGTCGACCGGCTGAGGGTGGCGGTCGAGCGCCTTCGGGAGCTCGGGCTCCTCTCGAGCCAGGAGGAGGAGGGCCGGGTCTACTACGATGTCACCGCTCGCGGGCAGGAGTTCCTCGATACGTACTGGAGGATGAAGGCGTACATCGACGTGCTCGGTCGTGCTGCCGCTCGCCCTTCCCGGGACCGATCCGAAGCGTCGCCCCGGAGGTCGAACAATCAGCTGTAGCGGGGGATGGCCGGATCGACCTCGGTCGACCAGGCGTCGATCCCGCCGGTGAGATTCCGGACCCGGGGGAAGCCTTCGGTCTCCAGGTACGACGCGATCATCTCCGACCGGCTGCCCAGGTGACAGTAGACCACGATCTCCCGACCCCGAGGGAT
>JAKAPG010000074.1 GCA_021823085.1 Thermoplasmata archaeon
TGGTCCATCCTTCGAGCTTTGGGAGCTCGGGACCCCGATTCAAATTCGGGCAGCCCCACCGCGCCGGGGCACCCGCCTTGGAGGTACGGTGGAGCGATGAGTGAACTTCCGGACCCCGGCACGCCGTCGGAGGAGGACACGAACCCGTCGCCCCCGTCCCTCGGGCTGCACGCGGCTTCGCTCCCTTGCGAGACGTGCGGGACAGTACGCCCGCACCGGATTGTTCACCTGAGCCGGGGGCCGCGAGCGGGGGGACAAGGTCCGGCGACCGGGCGACACGGCATCGCTCGCTGCCGCGTATGCGGTTCGGTCCATGCGTTCGTCATAGGGAACCCGGCCGGGTCCGTCTCGGTCTCCGTGGTCGTCTCCGACGGAGCTCGATCGGAGCGGATTCGCACCGAGCTGCCGACCCACCGGAGGATTCAGGTGGGATCGGGCGTGCCCGAGTCGGGGGCGCCGTGGATCGTCCGAGGGATCGATCGCCAAGACGGGCGCCGCGTCCCCGAGGCTCGCTCGGAGGAGATCGCCACGCTCTGGGTCGAACGGGACCGGGGGCCGACCGTGGCCCTGTCGATCATCGAGGGCCGGCGCACGCGCTCGATCACGCTCTCCGCACGACCCGAGGCGGAGTTCGCGGTCGGCGACATCCTCCGCGTCGATCGCGAGGAGGTCCGGGTCGTGCGCATCCGGGCTCGCGGCGTGAACTGGGAGCGACCGGGCAAGAGGTTCGAGGCGCGCGAGATTCAACGTGTCTACGCTCGGCGGAGCGTGAGGCCGCCGGCCGGCAAGAGGCCCTGGAGCCGCGAGCGTGATAGGCCGGTCTCTCGGGAGAGCTCCGCCTCCCGTTCCGCGCGCTCCCGCTCGTCCCCGGGCGTGAGTAGGAACCGGGCGGTCCCCAGAAGGCAGACCGCGCTCTCGGGCGCTACGGTCCACCGCTCGCGGCCCTCGTAGGTGATCGTGCCCAGAGCGAGCTCCAACGGCAGGTCCTTCAGGTAGTGCTTCGTCCCGTGGACCACCCACGATCCGCGGGCCACGAACTCGCCGGTCGCCGGGGTCTTCGAGACCTGGTCCGCGCTCACCCAGAACGCGGTCGCGGACGCGAGGCCCGCCCGCCAGGCCTTCGAAAAGGCGACCGCCCATCGCCCGGCTTCCTCGATGGTCCTCTCCGGGATCGCGCCCTGGACCGGGCCGGGGCACTTCACCACCACGCTCGACGCCCCGTGGAGGTCGGCATGGAGGTAGATGTCCCCTTCGCGGAGGTGGCGGCGAACGACCCGATCGTTCGAACCGGCGTCCCGGCCGGCCACCACAACCACGCGATCGGACGAGATGAACCAGCGGAACCGCTCGAACCAAAACTCGGGTCCTTGGGCCGCCTCCTTCTTCGAGGGACGAGGTGCGCTCGGGGTCGCCCGCGGGTGCGCGAGCCGAGCCTCGGTGGTCGCGAGGGCCGCGCGTGCTCCGGCGAGCTTGGCTTGGGCCGTCTTCGCCTCTTCGAACAGGGCCTGGGCCGATGCCCGCGGCGACTCGTGGACGAGGACGGGGACCGATCGGCCCTCGAGAGAGATCTCCACGGTGTCGGAGGTGCCCGCGCTCGAGCGGAGCGCGACGAGCTGGCGATCGACCTCCTCGAAATGGGTGAGGATCGACTGACCCTGCCCCACGAGCCGTCTCGCCGTCTCTTCCAGTTCCCTCACCGCCTCGATCTGGCGCTCCCGCTGCCGTTCGAGGTTGCTCCGTTCGAGCTCCTCCGGGGTCTTGGGCGGCGCGGGCCCGCGGGGCAGGAGCGTCGGGAAGAATCGAAGCGCGGCATCGCTGAAGCGCGGAAGCTCCGTCTCGCGTACACCGGGGTCCCCTTCCCAGCGTCGGGAAGAGTACGGGGTCGCATCGACGACCTCCTCGCCGCGTTCGTACAAGTAGCCGCGGGGAGGGTCCGCGACCTCGGCGATGAGTCCGGCGATGATCGCGTGGAGCCGGTGCGCGATCTCGGACGGAGCGCCCGGGGGAGGCCCGCCGGCGCGCGCGAGGATCTCCTCGGCGACCGGACCGCCCAGGGCGAGTCGAGCCGCGAGGGTGCTCGCGAGATCGCTGTGGGATCGTCGGAGCTCTTCGGCGAGCTCCTCCGGATCCATCGACCAAGGGTCCGTGCGTTCGGGAGGGCGTTGGTAATCGGCTCCGGGCCGAAGGACGCGATGCGCCCACGCACGGGGTCGCGCGACCGCCGCAATGGTCGCGCCCTGCGCGATGACGAGATTGCCGGCCCCGAAGAACTCGAGACCCAGCGTGTACGACGTCTCTCCTCCCCGAACGAGTTCCAGCTCGAGGTACCGCTCGCTCTTCGGGTCGCGCGCGCCCGTGATGACCGCTCCCGAGAGAAGGCGCCGAAGGTCCTTGGCGAGCGGCGTGAGATCGTCGGCGTGCTCTCCGGCCTCCTCGGCCAGAGCCGCGTAGTGGCCGGGGACCATCCGAAGCTCCCGCTTCCCGACGCCCGGAACCTTGAGCAGGAGACTCCAGCCGCCCCCCGGGAGGTCGAACGCTTTGTCGACGCGCGCGCGCGTTAAGGCCCGGATCTCGCGGACCAACGCCAGCGTATCCAGGGCTGTGAACCGGTCCTTCAGCGTGGGTCCGTCCATCGTTCTCCTTCCACCGGCGGGCGACGGACCGCCCCTGTTAAGCATTGTTCGACCTGCAAGGAGCGCATGTCCTTTCCGCTCGAGCCGCTCGCCGCGCTGCGCGCTGAGGTACGCCGCTTCGCGGAGCGATCCATCGCCCCGCTCGCCGAGGAGATCGATCGCACCGACCGACTGCCGCCCGAGGTCTTCCGATCGCTCGCGGAGCAAGGGCTCACCGGCCTCGGGATCCCGACCGAGTGGGGTGGCCGGGGAGGCGGAACTCGCGCGCTCTCGGTCGTGCTCGAGGAGCTCTCCCGCGCGAGCGCGACGGTCGGGACGGACCTCTCGGTCCACCTGTCGGTGTGCGCCGCGCCCATCCTTCGATGGGGCACCGAGGCTCAGCGAGAGCGATGGCTCCGCCCGCTCGCGGAGGGCCGTGTGGTGGGGGCGTTCGCCCTCAGCGAGCCTGGCGTGGGCTCGGACGCGGCCCGTCTCGCGACGAGGTACGAACGGACCGAGAACGGAATCCGGCTCACCGGTTCGAAGATGTTCATCACGAACGGGAAGAGCGCCGGGGTCGTGCTCGCGTTCGCGACGTCGGACCCGGCCCGTGGACCTCGCGGGATCAGCGCATTTCTCGTTCCGCGGGGCACGTCCGGCTTCTCCGTAGCCCAACACCTCGACAAGCTCGGATTGCGCGGGAGCGAGACGAACGAGCTGGTCTTCGAAGGGGCGGAGCTCCCCGCGGACGCCCAACTGGGCAAGGACGGAGAAGGGCTGTCGATCGCGCTCGGGGCCCTCAGCGGCGGGCGGATCGGGATCGCGTCCTGTGCGCTCGGCGTGGCCCAGGCCGCCTTCGACGAGCTCCGGACGGCGGTGGCCCGCGATCCCGGTGACGATCGCCGGGGCCGACTGGCCCGGGCGTGGGCGGACCTCGCCGGCGCGCGGGCCTTGATCGAGAGGGCGGCCGAAGCCAAGGATGCGGACGAGCCGTACGATCTGGCGGCGTCGACCGCCAAGCTCGTCGCGGCGCGAGCGGCCGAGTCGATCGCCCAGGAGGCGGTCGAGGTCATCGGGCCGGCCGCGACGCGCCACGGCCATCCGGCGGAGCGCATCCTGCGCGATGCCCGAGTCTTCTCCATCGTGGAGGGGACCACGGAGATCCAGGAACGGATCATCGGGAAGATGCTGAGCGAGAACGCGGGGGGCGAGGTCCCCTCCCGTCATGCCTAGACGTCGCGCGAAGCCGCACCCCGACGAGGCGCCCGTCGCGTCGGCTCCTTCGCCGCCCTCTCTCGTTCCGAGCGAGGTCGTGGGAACGCCGATCGAATCCACTTCGATCGATCCCGAGAGCCGGGCGATCCTGGAGAAGGAGGGGATCCGCTCGCTGTATCCTCCCCAGGCCGCGGCCATCGGGCCCGCCCTTGCCGGACGGAACCTGTTGCTCGCGTGTCCGACGGCGAGCGGGAAATCCCTCGTCGCCTACCTCGCCATCGTCCGGGCGGTGCGCGCGGGCCGACGGGGCCTGTACATGGTGCCGCTGCGGGCCCTCGCACGGGAGAAGGCCGAGGAGCTGCGCGCGTTCGAGCCGCTCGGCCTGAAGGTCGGGATCTCGATCGGCGACTTCGACCTGCGGCCCGACCAGCTCGAGAAGATCGACGTGCTCGTCGCCACGAGCGAGAAGGTCGACTCGCTCCTTCGCAGGGGGAGCCCGTGGCTCCAACGGTTGGGAGTCGTGATCGCGGACGAGGTCCATCTCATACGCGACCCGGATCGCGGTCCGACGCTCGAGATCACCCTGACTCGACTGCGCCGCTCCTACCCCGATCTGCAGGTCGTCGCCCTGAGCGCGACGGTCGGCAACGCGGAGGAGGTCTCGCGTTGGCTCTCGGCCGAGCCGATCGTCAGCGACTTCCGACCGGTTCCCCTCCGGCAGGGCGTCTACTCGGGCGGGCGGATCCTGTTCACCGATCTCACGACCCGGGAAGTCGCCGGCCCAGGGGACGCCGTCCCTCGCCTCGTGCGTACCGTCATCCAGGAAGGAGGGCAAGCGCTCGTCTTCGTCAACACGCGGCGCGCGAGCGAGCAGGGAGCCCAGGGCCTCGTGCCTACGGTGCGCTCCCTGTTGAGCCCGGAGGAGCGGGCGCTGGCACGCGAGACCGTAGAGACCCTGCTCGCCGTCGCGGAGGAAGAGACCGAAGGAGTCCGCCGCCTCTCCGAACTCATTCCCCACGGCGTCGCCTACCACAACGCCTCGCTCACGAACTCCGAACGCGAGGTCGTCGAGCACGCGTTCCGCGACCGGATCCTCAAGGCGCTCGTCGCGACCCCCACGCTCGCCGCGGGGATCAACCTGCCCGCACGACGAGTCATCGTCCGCGACACCTACCGCTACGACGACCGGATCGGGATGCAGGCGCCGATCCCCGCGATGGAGATCCAGCAGATGTGCGGCCGCGCAGGGCGCCCGCGCTTCGATGCCACCGGCGAGGCCGTGCTCGTCGCCCGGGATGCCGAACAGGAGGAGCGCTACCTCGATACCTACCTTTCGAGCCCACCGGAGGATATCGAGAGCCGCCTCGCCGCGGAGCCCGCGCTGCGCATGCACGTGCTCGCGTTGGTCGCGAGCGGAGCGGTGGCGACCGAGACCGAGCTCGAGACGTTCTTCCGGGGTACCTTGTACGGACACACCCTGCCGTGGGCGGACCTCGTGGACCACATCGACCGGGTGCGACGCTTCCTGGAACGGAACGAGTTCCTCGCGACCGGTCCGATCCTCCGGGCCACCCCCTTCGGCCAGCTCACGAGCGAGCTCTACCTCGACCCGTTGAGCGCCCTCGTTCTCCGGGCGATGCTCGATCGCGCCCCGCTTGGGGTGAGTCCCTTCGCGCTGCTGGCGGGAATCGCCGCTGCGCCGGACCTTCCGCCGCTGTTCCTGAGGCGCGACGAGGAGTCGCCGCTCCTGGAACGGTTCACCCAGGAAGCGGAGGAGCTTCTCGTGAAGCCGGAAGAGCCCCCTCTCACCCTTCCCCTGGAGGCGTATCTCGCGACGCTGAAGACGGCGAGCGTGCTCGAGGCCTGGATCGCCGAGATCCCGATCGCGGAGATCACCGCAACGTTCGGGATCGGGGCGGGAGACCTTCACGCGAAGGCCGACGACGCCGAGTGGCTCCTCTTCGGACTCGGCCGCCTCGCGGTGCGCTTCCAGCGGAGGCTGGCCCGTCCCGTCGATGACCTCGCCCTGCGCGTGCGCTACGGCGTCCGCGAAGAGCTGCTGGACCTGGTGCGGCTCCGGGGCGTCGGTCGCGTCCGGGCCCGAGCGCTCTTCCGGGCGGGGTACGCCGACCGGGAGTCCCTGCGGGCAGCCCCCGTCGATCGGATCGAGCAGGTCCTTCGCTCGAGACGCCTCGCCGAGTCGGTCCTCGCCCAGGTCCGCGCGAGGACGAACGCGACCGGGGCGCCGGTCACGCCGGGCGAGGATGCGGCCAGACCTGCAGCACCCGGGCATCGGACGACGCGGACGCTCGAAGATTATCAGACGCGGGGAGGCTAGGCCCCTCCGACGACGCCATCAGCCACCGAACGAGCGATCGCGTCCCACCCACGCCCCCCACGCGGACGATCCGCTGCACGCAGCCGGCCTGTTCGAGACGCAGGATGCGTCGCCAGAACGTGGTGGACGCAAGCGGCCGTCGGCCCTGGGAGGCCGCGATCTGCCGCTCCCGATCGCGAACAATGCACAAATCGGCCGGGTCGTTGCGGGCGAGCTCGCGGAGCGCGTCGAGCAGCGAGCGCTCGACCGCGCCGTCCGAGACATCCGGAGTGGGACGATACACCGAATCCGATCGGAAGATGGAGGATCCCAGGAGCTCGCGGCGAACCAGATCGATCGCGCGGGAGGCTCCCCGCCCGTCACGGCGGGCACGCTCGACGATCGACTCGATCCACGAGGGGGCGGCGTCGCGATTGAGAGCCCGAGCGAGCCGGTCGGCGACGATCGCGTGCACCTGCTCATCCGTCAGCCGGGTCAGCTCCAAGCAGGGTGCGGCCGGCGCCCACCCTCGACGGGCCCGCCGGACCGAGTCGGTGCGCCCCGCGACGACGATCGTGATTGGCGGTATTCCTGCCGAGCCCTCCGGAAGGTAGCGTGCGGGGCTCCGGAACGGCGTGACCAGCGGCTCGAGACAGGGGCTACCGCTGTCGAGGTCATCCAGCAGCACGACGACCGGCCGAGCTTCCCGACGGATCCGGCGCAGGAACCCGGTCATGATCTCGGCGGTCGCGAAGCCTCGGCCGACGAACCCGGAGTCGAGCTGACGGAGCAGCGCGGTCGCGACCGCGGCGGCGCTCCGGCTGCCGCGCAGCCGCACGGCGAGAACGCGCGGGCCCGTCGGGCGCTCGCGGGGAGCGTCGGCGACGAACCGACGGATGCCCTGCCGAGCGACCGTGGACGCACCGCTCCCCTCGGCCCCTTCCACCCAGACGTGGGGGGCGAGGAAGGGCGGCCCGCTCGATCGCAGACGTTCGGCGAGCTCGGCGACCTCGCAGGCTCGGTGCATCGGGGTCGGTGGCAGCCAATCGACGGCCAGGACCTCCGGATGGGCGACGGCGAACATGGAGGCACGACATCTGCTAAGTATATGAATTCACATAACAACGCGGTCGGTGCTCTTCCGAGGTCGGCCGATCCGATCGCGGGCCCCGGTCGCTCGGCGAGGTTAAGCCTCGCTCTTCTTCGGTGGCGCGGAGCACGGTCGATGACGCGTCGGGTCACTCTGATTCCCGGAGACGGGATTGGTCCGGAGGTCACCCGAGCGGCGGTAGAGGTCGTGGCCGCGACGGGGGTCCAGATCGAATGGGAGATTGCCGAGGCCGGGGAAAAGGCGATCCGAGCCCAGAACACTCCGCTACCGGACTCGGTCTTGGACTCGATTCGCAAGAACCGGCTTGCGCTCAAGGGACCGATCACGACACCGATCGGGGGCGGATTCCGAAGCGTGAACGTGGCACTGCGCCAGCAGCTCGACCTCTACGCGTCGGTCCGCCCGGCCCGATCGATCGCCGGAGAGGGGACTCGGTTTCCCGAGACCGACCTCATCGTCGTGCGGGAAGCGACGGAGGGCTTGTACTCGGGGATCGAGCACTGGGTCGACCGGGAGCACACCGCGGCGGAGTCGGTGAACATCATCACGCGCAGGGCGTCGGAGCGCGTCATCCGATTCGCCTTCGAGCTGGCGCGGCGGGAGCACCGCCGCAAGGTGACGGCGGTGCACAAGGCGAACATCCTGAAGACGACCGGGGCACTGTTCCAGCAGGTGTTCCGGGAGATCTCTCCGCAGTATTCCGACATCATCCCCGAGGAGCGGCTGATCGACAACATGTGCATGCAGCTCG